>JAJDAS010000067.1 GCA_029261755.1 Nitrospinia bacterium | reverse complement strand
GCTAAAGCAATTGCTAAGCATTAACTGCAACCAAAATTTGATTTTAAAAACCAAAAATCAAATTGGTTTTAGTATATCAACCATTATCATGCCATGTAATAACTTTTATACCATTTAACAAAATGAGCTATCCCATCGTCCACGCTGGTAGTTGGCTTGTAATCAACATCTTTAATTAAATCATCCACATCCGCGTAAGTATCGGGGACGTCACCCGGCTGCAATGGCAGGAGATTTTTTTTTGCTTGTTTTCCTAAATATTTTTCGAGGGTTTCGATATAAACCATTAACTCCACGGGTTTATTACTCCCTATGTTATAAATTCTCCAAGGGGCCTTGCTGGTACCGGGATCGGTTTTTCCACTATCCCATTCCAGGTTTGGCCGCGCTGTATGGTCCAACGTTCTTATAACCCCTTCAACAATATCATCAATATAGGTAAAATCCCGCCGATGATTGCCGTAATTAAACACGTCAATAGGTTTATCCGCAAGAATAGCCCTGGTAAATACAAATAAGGCCATATCCGGCCTTCCCCATGGACCATAGACTGTAAAAAAACGCAAACCGGTTGTTGGTAAACCATACAAATGGCTGTATGTATGTGCCATTAATTCATTGGCCTTCTTTGTTGCGGCATAAAGAGATAGCGGATGATCCACATTGTGATGAACAGAAAAAGGCATTACCGTGTTGGCTCCATAAACTGATGAAGATGAAGCATAAACAAGGTGCTCAACTTTATGATGCCTGCACCCTTCCAGGATATTAGTAAATCCCAATAAATTGCTATCTATATAAGCGTGAGGATTTTCCATAGAATACCTAACCCCCGCCTGGGCCGCCAAATGTACTACACGCTCAAATTTATTGTCGGCAAAAAGACTTTCCATTCCCTCTCTGTCTGCAAGATCAAGCTTGACAAAAGTAAAATTTCCTTGATTTCCCAACTGAGCCAAGCGGTCTTTCTTCAAGGTGACATCATAGTAATCGTTGAGATTGTCTAATCCAACGACATTATCCCCTCGCCCTAACAAGCGTTTCGCCACATGGAAACCAATAAACCCGGCTGCGCCGGTAACCAGATTTTTTTTAGTAGTCAACATTTAACAGCTCTTGTTTCTCAGTAAAACAGTAAAAACACCATCTTCATGAATGAATTCAGGCTCGGGAAAACTTTTTTCTTTCATTCTTTCTACCATGGCGACAGTCCCGGACCCCCAATTTTCAAACAATTTTATCCAATAAAAACATTGTGCAATTATTTTGTTTCCAGGTCGGGATGGATGCGATTTCTTCAATTTCTCTATAGTAATAGCCGGTTTGAAAAGGTGCCCTGGATTTTTAAATTCGAGTCTATCCGGCCTGATTTCTACATAACTTTTGCCACTCACCCGATAATCCCTATGTACAATCATATTAACAATTGCTTCCTGTATGGGAAACAGCGGATACTCCCAGATTTCCTTTCTTTCCGGAACATCTTTAATCAAAGTGCGGTCAATATGCTTAAGTACAAAAGAGTATGTGTCTTTAAAGTTTTGAATTAAATTACCTGAGAATTCTTTTTCACTTAAAAATTCATTATAACCAGACTTGTCTTTGAATAATGCACATTTAACTTCAAAATGCCCCAAAAAATATTTCTGAGGTTCTTTTCCGAAAAGAAGAATTGCAGAGTTTGTAATTTTCCCATCTCGCAACAAGCCTAATTTTTCTAAAATAGAATCTGCCGATTCCTGTAAATTAGCATTTAGACTCCTTTGCTGGTTTCCTTTTTCTAAATAACTAAAGAATTCTTCCATATCTAAATCTTCAACAGTCGCCTCTTCATGCAGCATATGGTCAAAACCATAGCCATTCAATCTTTCGGACAACATAATTTTGTATTCTTCTTGTGACGCTCTTTGGTTTGTCGGACCTACTCTGAGAAAAAATCTGCCAAAGGCAATGTGCGGTTTTAACGGGCTATCCTCCATCTGTATATAAATCAGGTGCTTTCCTTCATATTCCAGTTTCCTCACAACCGGGTATACTTTAGGTTCAAGATTGAGGGCGATACCATTAACCAAATTTTTTAGAGTGTCATCGGTAACTTGTTGACCAATCACTTCGCCACTACCTTTAAGGCCAATTATTACTATCCCACCATTAGAGTTGGCAAAAGCGCAAACAGACTCAATAATCCCTCGCCAATCAGATGTAGACCTCTTAAACTCCAGAGAGTCCGACTCTCCTTTTTCAATTAAATTCTTAAATTCAGATTCATTCATAGGAAAAACAAAGTTTTTTTCTCACAAACTATTAAAACCCGCTTCCTCTTCCTGGCCATCCCATAATTTCAGATATTGGTCTTGGACGTAAGGATTTAGTTCCAAGCTAAACTCCCTGGCAAGTTTTAATTCCCGGATCAATTCAAACACATCACTTAGGTCTTTTCCCCTGGCCACTGATGACATCCCTGAAGCCAATTTCAGTTCGATAAACTCTTTAAGGCTAATATAGTTAATCCCAGAGTCATCTTTTTCCGTTTTAACTTTTCTAGGGTCGGAAAACACAATTGGTTTTTCTTTTCCATCACCGGGATACTGGCCAGCGATGATAAAATCAATTTTTACTCCTGTTTCCGTATTCCGAATCCCCTTGCTGTTTCTAAACTGTTGTACATAACCGCTTCCGATTAAATTCGTATGAACTTTCTTTAAATCATGTCCATTTATTAAAATATCCACATCAACGGTCATTCTCATTCTTCCATGAAAATTGAGAGCCATGGCGCCACATACTACAAAAGGTATATTCAGGCATTCTAAATCATTGGATATTTTTTTTAAGGTCTCATAAAGATTTCCCTTTTTTTCCATGAAAAAATCAAACTCAACAAATGACTGTTTGTAATTTTCCTTCGAGGTTTCTTCAAACAAAGCTATTTTCATCTATTTGAATGGATGCATACCTTCATGTTTTTCATATCCGCAAAAAACAGCTATACCTTCAAATTTTTCCATTAGCCCGGCCTTTAGTTTCTCCTGGGCTTCCCGTTCTCCATGATTCAAAAGAATCGTGTGCGGTTTATGCTTAATGGCATCCACCCAGTTGATTAAGTCCTCATGGTCCGCGTGGGCGGAAAAACCGCTGAGTTTATGCACCCCGGCTTTTATTGCAACTTTTTCTCCATTGAGCACCACATATCCGTTTTCCCGGTTGCAAAATCTTAGGATATCAGCCCCGGGCGTTCCCGCTGCCTGATACCCCACAAAGATTATATCGGTTGTTTTGTCCTCAATGAGATTAATTATATGCTCCACAATCCGACCACCGGTACACATACCGCTCCCGGCAATAATTATTGCCGGCCCTTTCAGGGAATTGATTTGTATGGAATCGGAATAATACTCCACATCAAAAAGCTTCTTGAAGTCGAGGGGGTCGTCACCGGATTTTAGTCTCCGCAGGGTTTCTTCATCAAAACATTCCTCATGTTTCCTGTAAATACCCGTAATTGTCCTTCCCATGGGGGAATCAATAAAAACGGGAACATTTTCAATCTCTCCTTTTTCCACCAAATCATTTAACTGGTAAATAATTTCCTGGGTTCGGCCAACGGCAAAAGCCGGAATCAGGACCTTGCCGTTATCTTTTAAAGCCTTTTTGATGATTTCTTTGAACCGATCCGCTTTATTAATTTCCCCATGGTTGCTTCCTCCATAGGTTGCTTCCATGGTCAAGACATCGGCCCGATCCGGAACCACCGGATCCTTGATAATTCCCGTATTCCTGTTGCCGATATCACCGGAAAAGACTAAGTATTCTCCGCAAATATCAAATTGAACGGTCATGGAGCCAAGAATATGGCCTGCGTCCAACAATTTAAATCGTATGTTTTTACTTATCCTGTTCCACTGGTTATACTCAAAACCCCAGCATAGTTCGGCGGCTTTTTTTGCTAATTCTTCATGGTTTAACGCCCCTCTCTGCCCCTTCTCCGAAGGGGAATTCAAGGTGTTGTAGCCATTGAGTTTGAATGAATCTTTCAGTAGAACGGGGATAAGGTCAACAGTGGCATGATGGCAAACGATCTCTCCTTTAAAACCTTTATCAATCAATTCGTATAATCTGCCTGAATGGTCAATGTGTGCATGGGTCAAGAAAAGGTAGTTAATTTCTGCGGGATCGAAGGGAAAATGATTATTACTTTTCCCGGACTCCTCTTTATTTCCCTGGGCAATGCCGCAATCAACCAAAATATTTTTCCCGCCCGCTTTTAATAATATCGATGATCCCGTTACCGTATCGGCGGCCCCGCAAATGTTAATGCGGTACTTTGATGATTCGTCGGATGGCAATATGACTTGGTTGTCCCGTTTTTGCCTTTGGAGAAACTCATCCATGGTGAGTAATTTCAAATTCAAGATATTGCCCGCAGCGGTCTTTACATCTATCCAATAGTCAATTTTGCCGTTATTCTCCGGCTTAAACTGATGAACCGGTTGCACGGTTTCATCCAGCCACTTTGTTCCTATTAATTTTTCATCATCTTCAAAAATGCCGGCAAAACGGACTCCTCTTTCCTTCATACTGAAAAAGATGATTTCGGTTATTTCATTTAAGCCGAATATGGCGATATTTTTATTTTCCAGGTTACTATATTCTCCAAATCCTAAAGATACGGTTTCACGAATTTCCGAAAAGAGGTGATAATGGCGAAGAAAACAATTATACGCAAGTATTGCTTTTTGGGAGATGCCACTGGGCGTAAGGTGGTACACAATCCTCTTTTTATTCATATTCGTGATCTTGATATACCCTCTTTGTACAAGACGCTTCAACGCAAAATTCACCGAGGCAACGTTAATACCGGTATCCTTGGAAATTACACGTTGCGAAACATCAGCCCGCTGTTCGATGGACTTGAGGATTTTGTAGTCATGATATTGTGTAGAGTTCATGCTGGTGGGGTAAGTCCGGAAATGCCGCTGATTATTTAATGATTTCCTTACTCTTTAATGCGGATAATATGTTTTTGGTTATTGTGTCCACGGTCTGGCTCTCCGTATCTACGATGAGTTCCGGTTTTAAAGGCTCTTCATATGGGGATGAAATTCCGGTAAACTCAGCGGTTTTACCATCGATAGCTTTTCGATACAAGCCTTTTGGGTCACGCTCAATGCAAGTTTGGAGGCTGCAACTCACAAAGATTTCAAAGAAACGGCTTTCAGGCAATAATGAACGGGCTTCGTCTCTCTGGGATCGCAATGGAGATATGAAGGCACAGACCACAATGGTGCCATGATCAAAAAAAAGCTTGGCAACCTCCCCTACCCTCCGAATATTTTCGGTTCGGTCGAAATCCGAAAATCCAAGATCCTTGGAAAGGCCATTGCGCAGGTTGTCACCATCCAGCAAAGCGGTATTGCACCCCTCATCGAACAGGCTTCTTTCGAGATGTTTGGAAATGGTGGACTTCCCCGCCGCAGATAAACCGGTTAACCAGACAACAGCAGCTTTATGCTTATTTCTCGTTTCTCGCTCTCCCTGGGAAACGGCTGCATTTTCGAAGGTGACATCATTATCTAAATTGGCGATTTCACCACTTGAATGACGCGCAGCTTGCTCGGAAATCATAATAAAATGTTAGCGTCCAGGGAAAATATCAACAAAGGTTGGACCGGAAGACAAAGTTCGTAAGTTCTCAAAGTTGAGGTAAGCATTCACGATTGTCAGGCAAATCGACGCCTGTCTCATTCCGGCTTAAAAGCTAGAGGAAGGGGGTTATTTAGAGTGGCGACATAGTCCCCACACTCCATATAAAACCCCTTCCCGGCGGTTATTTTTTTTGGAGTGTAGCAACCGTGTTGCTACTCTAAACCAATTTCTTTTTCCTTATTTTATTTGATGTGCCTCAACTTTGTATGAAAGTCTACCTTAGCTCCTTAAATTTCAATGGGTTACAAAATTGTATTAACGCGATGCGTTATGGGGTGGTCAAAGATATACTTTCATTTTTTGTTGTGGGCGGAGACCATGGAGGTTATTGAGAACTTACAAAAACGCACCATTAATTTTAATTTTTAATTTTTCTACACGTACCTGTATATCTTCAGAATCTTCCTCGTTAATCGAACCGTTTTTTTTAACGCAGAGGCGCAGAGGACGCAGAGAAAAATAAGCGTTATGATTAATATTGTTGCCACGAAGCCACCACATCAGTTCCGGTTGACCCTTGTTTTTTTGAGGGGGGAAGGCACAGCTCCGCCCTCTCGGTTACATTCAGGTGATAGAAAAACAGATGAGAAGTGTTTAAATTCAAAACGTTTACATTTTAAACATTAAGTTCGGAGGTGTCAAGCGTCGGTTCAATTCATTTACTGGTGGGCGGGATTTAGAAATGGTCAATCACTGGAGCCTCTTGCAGAAATAAACGGCAATAGAGTGAAGTGCAATATACTTCACATCCTTTCACTTGTAGGCACAACATACAGCTTTTATTCAATTTCCTATGTTTAAACTCCGGATACCAACCATTTTTCCGTCTCTTTTTCCATTTTCGACCACCCCTTGTCAAGGCGCTCCTGCAGAAAAGAAGAAAAAAGGCTGTCGAACTTTTGGAGCCCATGTTCTAAAAGAAACATCCGTTCAAAAAAAACCGCCTCCTTTTCGCTGATTTCATCCACCTCTTCGTCCTTTTCCAGCTTGACCACCGGACATTTGAAGGACGCAAAGTCAAAGGTCTCGCCTTTTAAGATCATCTTCCAAACCTGATCCTCTCTTTCCATGTACAGTGCAGCCTCGGTGATTTTCTTGCCTTCCCGGAGCGCCATACGGGCTTCGCTGAACTTTTTTTGTGGACCGGTGATCGTGATCTTCCCGACACCTGCTTCATCTTCTTTGAGCACCATCCGGTCATCAAGATAGGCGAAAAACCCCTCCCCTTCCTCTGCCAGGCCAGGCCTGTTTACCTTATATTTCGAGGTGGATTTGATGGTTCGAACCATGAGCCAAAGCAAAAAATCATTACCAATCCATTTGTTCTTTTCCATCATGGCAATGACATCGTCCGCAGAGGACTGGTTGGCTTTTTTCAAAGCCGGGATGGAATCCTCCGGGATGACCATTTCCGCTCGAGAATAAGGATGTACCATGTGCAAACGGAATCCCTGGAAGGTTTCATGAAAGTGCTCTTCAAAAAGCTCTACCACTTTTTTGCCTAAGTTGGCAAAGATCAGGTTCCCGGTTTTGGTGTCCCATACCGCGTCATAGGTGGCGGGAGTGGGAAGGGTTTTGGAGAAAAGCGCCAGTTTTACCCTGTCGCGCAGCTCTTCTCTTTGTTCCTTGGGGACCCTTTTGAACCCCGGATTGGCCTCCAAAAACTCCTCTTCGGCTTTTGCCCGCCTCGCCTTCACCAAGGCCGAGGGCAACTTACGCTGATCCAGGCGGAGTGTCAAAGCCAGATAACGGTCACGTAAAAAGGCATGTGGAGCGTCAAATCCCGTTTCCTGATGTTCGTGGATATGCACCCACCCCCATGAAGCCTCCGCCAGGGTGTCGTCGATGGACTGAAAGGCGTTTTCGGCCAAAAGTTCCGATGCCCACTGAAAAAGATCGCCTTGGGGGAGTTCCCCCTCAACCTTGTACTGGCGTATGCTAACGGTGTTGGAAAGAATGCTCATGAAATTCTCCTTTTGAATTCAATGTTGAAAGTTTGTACTTATTCAGGCTGAGGCAAAGGCTGAGGCTTAGAAAGGAAAAAAGAATGTTGGAATAGTGGAAAGATGGAAAGTACAAAGCCGGAATGATGGAATATTGGAAAGCAGAAAGCCAGTGGTGAATAACCCGCAACTCCATCACTCCATCACTCCATCACTCCATCACTCCATCACTCCATCACTCCAGTGTCCCACCAGCCGCGCTTTCCCCTGCCACATGGCCTGAAGCCCAAGCCCATTGCAAATTGTACCCCCCGCAATCGCCGTCCACATCCAGAACCTCTCCAGCGAAAAAGACTCCGGGGACGATCTTCGACTCCATGGTATGGGGGTCCACCTGACTCACATCCACACCGCCCGCCGTCACCTGGGAATCCATCCAGGACTGGGTGCCTGTACATGGAATTCTCCATGCCTTCACCAAGGCCGCCATACACCGGATTTCCTTTTCCGTAAGCTCTCCACAGGGGGAATGAATCTCTTCAATGTGAGCTTCCTTTAAAACTACTGGGATCAGACGCTTGTGCAGGAATCCTATAAAGTGCATATCGATGGGCTTGCCGGGATTAGCAGCTATTCTCCTGGTGATAAGCAAAATCAACTCTTCCTGTGACCAATTGGGAAATAGGTCCAATTGGATGAAGAGGTCTTTACCGGACTTGGAAAATTGGGAAACCGATCTGCTTATTTGTAGAATGGGCGGACCGGAGATGCCGTAATCGGTGAAGAGAAGTTCACCTTTTTCTTTACGGTGGGACTCGTTATCGATGAACAGTTCCGCCTCTCCATCCAGCCTGAGCCCTTTCAACCGTTTGAGGAAGGGGGCATTGAGACGCACCTGAACCAGTGCCGGGAAGGGGGTTATGATTTTATGTCCCAGCCCCTCGGCAATCTTGTAGCCTCCTCCATTGGAGCCAAAATTGGGGGCGGACCTGCCTCCCGTGGTGATGATCACCTTGCAAGCCGGGAACTCCTTGCCATCCGCGCATTGGCAGAGAAACCCCGAGCCCTGTTTTTTTAGCTTTAGAACGTTTTGTTCACAAATCACCTCCACGCCCAACTGCTCCATCTCGTACCGCAAAACATCCAGTATGCTCCCGGCCTGATTTGAAAAAGGGAAGAACTTGCCGTCCGCTTCCATGCGAGGCTCCACACCCAACTCCCGAAAAAAGTCCAAGGTCCATTCGCTATTGAACCGGCGAAGGGTATCTGAAGCGAAGCCGGGGTGGGACCCATGGTAGCACAGGATGTTCGTATTGCTGTTGGTGTAGTTGCATCGACCGTTTCCCGTGGCCAGAATCTTTTTCCCCACACGCTGCATACGCTCCAGAAGCAGCACCCTGGCCCCTTTCCTGCCCGCCGCAATGGCCGCCACCATCCCGGAGGCCCCACCGCCTATGACGATGATTTGGTTTGGTTTGTTCATTGCTTGTTTTTTCATTCCGGTAAGATACGTGGATTTTGGAACATTTTATCAATGTGACTTTAGCATGGAACCACAATGGTAAAAAGAATTCAAGGAAACCACATCAGAGCAAAGATCAGGGTAAAACGTAAGACCCACCAAACTTCCGTGTCTTTCCGTGTGCTTCCGTGGTAAATTATTTTCTTTGTACCTGGCTTCTCCAAGCCAACCTTGATATTCCTCAAATAATCCACTACCGTAATATTGCATTAAGCAACTAAACGCTTAGCCTCTTTTTCACCAACCATCCCATGGAATCAAAATGATAGAAATCGTTCAGCAGTGGCTAAACGCACAAGGTTTACACCCCACCTTTTCCTTTTACACGGTGAAGGTTTTAGAATTTTGCGGAGTGATACTCCTCTGCTTACTATCCAACCTCATCGCAAGAAGACATTTACTGAAATGGCTTCAGTTCATCATCAAAAAAACTAAATCCACATGGGACGATGTTCTCTTCAAGAGAAAGGCTTTTAATCGTCTATCCCACTTTGCCCCTGCCTTAGTCCTTTACTTCAGCGCCTCCATCAGCTTTCCGCTACCTCAAGCGACTATAGAAAACATTGCTATTGCTTACATGATCGCCATCGGGCTGTTGGTTACCGACTCCTTTCTCAACGCCTTTATAGACATCTATTCCACATTTGAGATATCCAAAGGCAAGCCCATCAAAGGCTATGTCCAGGGACTGAAAATATTCCTTTTCATTGTGGGGATCATCTTCATTATCTCCACCTTGATGGAACGTCCGCCGTGGGGATTCCTGAGCGGTATCGGCGCCATGACCGCTGTCCTGCTCTTGGTATTTAAGGACAGCCTCCTGGGACTCATTGCCGGATTCCAGTTAGCCTCCTACGATATGGTTCGCATTGGAGACTGGATCGAGATGCCAAAATTCAGGACGGATGGGGAGGTTATCGATATTTCCCTGAATACGGTGAAGGTACAAAATTGGGACAAAACCATCACCACCATTCCAACTTATGCGTTGATTTCGGATTCCTTTAAAAACTGGCGGGGTATGGAGGATTCGGAGGGTAGGCGGATCAAGAGGGTCCTATTCATTGATTTGAACAGCGTTCAGTTCTGCACGGAGGAGATGTTAAATAGATTTGAAAAATTTCGGCTTATCACGGACTATATTCAAAGCAAACGAAGGGAACTAAAGGAAGAAAGCGAATCCCGGAATGTAGATCCTTCGGAATCCATTAATCTCCGGCAATTGACCAACATAGGGACATTTCGAGCCTACATAGAGGCATACCTGCGGAGTCACCGCAAAATTAACCAGGAGATGACCTTCCTGCTAAGACATCTTCAGCCCACCGAACACGGACTACCCATTGAGATTTATGTATTCTGCAACGACAAGAGATGGGCTCATTATGAATCCATCCAGGCGGACATCTTCGACCACCTGTTGGCAGTAGCGCCTGAATTCAATTTGAGATTGTTTCAGAATCCCACAGGCCGGGATTTTCAAAGCTTTGCCCAAAGGCAAAGTGACAAGTAACGAGTGAACACTCCAACACTCCAACACTCCAACACTCCAACACTCCATCACTCCAACATTCCAACATTCCAACATTCCAACATTCCAGCACCTAAGGGGAAAGTATTGAAAAAGGCCGTTGTGGAAGGTAAAATCAATGATCCTAAACCTTCAATCCGTACTATCGCACTGATGAGTCAAAAGAAGCGCAACGAGAAACAACTATGCTGCGACCAAAATAGACTTCCCATTCCAGAAATACGCATTTTCATTTCCCAAGAAACTCTTCAAAACAATCCACCGCCTCTTTTGTTACGCCCTGAAGGTGGTTGCCGTAATCGTAAAGCAGACAGCTTTTCCATCGGGAGAAATACATCGGCATGCTGTCAAGCGCTTCTCCCCTCAAAATCGATATGAGCATATTAAATTCCTGGTAACATCTTGTATACAGGCTTTTTCCTGGATAGGTATCAGGGAGGGAATAAGGCCAGAAAACTTTCCCAAGACTGAGCAACAATTCCGCTTTATCTTCTGAAGAATCTGGGTCAGGTTGTTTCGTGAAATGCTCCATCCTTTTTTCAAAGGTTTTTTCCATATGAGTAAAAGATGTAAGGAGTTTTTTTTCAGCACCGCATGATCTTTTGAAATCGGCATAGGCGTCCTCCAGAGGAGAAGCTATTAGAGGCAGGGGGCAAGATAGAAGGATCAATAACGTAATGCTGCTTATCAGTATTAAGCAATGACGTCTTGTGGTGGAAAGCGCCATCTCTACTTCTCGGAGCTTGTTTATGAAATGAAGCATAGTTTGTCATTTGAAGGCTGTGATACTACTGGCGCTGTGACGGAAGCTTTCTGTAGGGCAGTTTATTTGTTTACCCTAAGTTACCAAGTTCACCGGCGGGTATGGGGTGCATCAGCCTAATAGCCCTTGGTTGGTTTACACTATAAAATACCCATGGATAATCCTGTTTTTGATGATATTTGCCAATAGAAATACAACAAACATGAAATATGAAATGCGGTTTGCCAGAATGATGGCATCTTTTAGGTTTTCTAATTTTATTTTTATGCTTACCACATAGGTTTCCACAATAATAGATAATCTATAAAGTGGATATAACAAAAGTAATGTGATGACATCTTTAACGGTCCCATCCCCGGACATAGGGGAAACAAATGCAATTGGTACTGCGATGAGAACTCCCAACAACGTGGAACTAATATTACCTGCTAATGAACTCAGTATGGCAGGAATTGGCTTTAGTTGCAGAATTTTTGCCAACACGAAGGCCTCTGCTCCTATTACCGGAACCAAAAACATAACCATCCACTGCACCGGGTAAATAACAACCGGTATCCCAGCGTTCGCTTCTGCAATGGAAGGGAGTAAGAGCAATAATAACGCGACGAAATGAATCATAAAAATAGTAAGGGTTAGGTAAATATTCGCATGAACTTTTTAAGACTTTCTTTATTCTTATTCACAAAGAGTTAAAGAGGAAACCCGGAAAATTAATTATTCTTTCACCCACTATTGTTTATTGTAAGAAATCTTTGTTTTATCTTTTCTCTGCGTACTTTGCGAACTCTGCGTTAATCTATCTTACAATTCGAGCTTTTAAACTCAAGAGCAGCAGCAGGACCAACCCAGCCTTGTGGATTTGTGATGGCGACTCTTCCAAAAACCGCTATGCAATGGTTGTCGAAATGAACGCTTTTTTTGTCGAAATCGATAGAGTTTAATCTAGATAAAACTCTATCATGTTCGTTTATAAACTCTACCAGAACTCCTAAATCCTTACTATTCTGATATTTTGGAGCTAATGCTGCGTATGCTATTTGAGCGCTCAACAGAACCAAAAATATCGATATTATTTTTCTCATGTCCACCTCCGTGTTAGTTGTGAATAAAAAAAGGCTCTTAAAACCTTCAAATGAACAAAATCTTGGTTTAATCTTTTCTCTGCGTTCTCAGCGAACTCTGCGGTGAATAAGATTTTAGTTTTTTAGTTTTCTTTGTGCCTTTGTGGCTAATAAAATTTCAAACAACTTTGGTTAGATATTTACACGCGAATAAAGAACTGAAAACGTAATAATTTAACGCAGAGTAGCAGAGGACGCAGAGAAAAGATAAAAAGCAAATAAATTTTAACCACTAATTCACACTAATCTCCACTAATTATTTGAACATTTGTTACTACTCAGGTTAACCGGTTCAAGGTTCAGGGCTCCCGGTTGAAAGGCTTGCTTTTACAGCGGGCTCCATTGTGACAAAGCCCTGTGGAGCCATGGTGCACGTTCGCTTCGGAGCTTTTTAACCTTGAACCGTGAACCTGGAACTTTGAACCTGAGCAGTTACGATTTTTGCTCTTTTTTTAATCTTTTCTCTGCGTTCTCTGCGCCTCTGCGTTAAAATTGGTTTTCCTTTTTAGCCTACCTCCGTGTTCTTCGTGTCCACTGTGGTGAAAAGTATTGCCGCAAGGCTTCTTTGTCCAATTAATGTTCCGGCAATAAAACAGGTAGTCACCTGATTAAAATTTGAAGAAACCCCTACCTTTCCCAGTTTCATAAACTACTTCTTCAACACGTTTCGAGAATAGTTCGAAAAATGTTACATGACGATACCTGGCAATGATTAACGCTAATACAAAAAAGATAGCTCCAATTAAGGAATTAATCCAAGAACTCAGCTCCCATTGGCCGGACCAAGTTAGGTGAATATCAGGTAATAGTGGATAAAAGTAAGGTATGGTCCATAGATCGCCATTGGGGCCACTGGATCCCGCCATATCGCATATAATATGTAGATGAAACGTCAGGAGTGACAGTAAAAATACGGATATCCTTTTACCGCAGATAAAACAAAATATGATGGCAAAGGAAAGTCCAAAAAAAATATTATGGCAGTAAACGTGATGAAACTGTTCGTAATACCCCGTGTGCGTTCCGAAATATTTGTTAATTTTGTCAATAATCATCCCGGCGCCATCAAGGTCAGGCAATAACCCGGACATAGTGATACAGATCCGGCTTTTGCGGTCAAGCTTTACTGTGTTTGCCGTTACCCAGCTGATGATGAAGTGTTGTCCTGGAGTCATGGTAGTTTGACTTTAAAAGAGAAAACATTCTTAAAAATAGAGCCTATCCATAGTTCAAAACTCGAAAAGAATCCAGATGAAAGTTAGCCAAAAAAAAAACATCTTCCATAAAGACATGCGGAGATGAATGATCGAATTGCAAATCTGGGGAGGAAAAGGGGCGTAAGAAACTTATTCGAGATAAAGTTAAAAAAATCAGAAGACGAGGTGTAGAAGATGGCAAAATTCATACTGTTTCGGACACGCATTTCATGGAATTTCTCTCTTCAAGGCCTAGGAGAGTAAAGAGGGTAAATAGCCCCTTCCGGCTTTCGCTTAAACTACTCACCGAAAGGGACTTTTTTTTGTTTGGCCGGGATGAAACCGACACAGAAAAAAGGCGACATGTAACCCCTAATGACACACTTCTGCTATCCGTGAACAGCAGAATTCCGGCAACGATAGGGGGTATTGAGCGCAACGAAAGCCGACATTGTTGTTACGTTTGGACGGCTCATTGTTGTTACGATTCGCGGCGCGCAGATTGTTCGGATTACTGTTCCAGGAACCGCCGCGCAAAACGCGGAGCTGCTTACGCCTATCCCCTTTGAAACGAAATGGATTGAAATAGATTTTCGCGAAGCCTCCAGGAGTCGGCGTTTCCCACATGGCCGATCCAACTTTGCACGGAAGCGTTGATGTCTTTTAAAGCAATTTTCCCTTGACGGTATTGTACACTCATTTTTTTCAATCTTCTTTTGTAGCGGACCACATTTTCATATCGTACTCTTCGATGGTCCGGGAATATCTTGTACCCAAGATAGTCCACTCCTTTTACCACTGGGTAGGCCATGCTTTTCGCCGGTTTTAGTATCAATCGGTCTTTTTGGAGCAAGCCTTCGATTTCCTCCAATACCTCCCAAAGAGGTCTCTTCTCATGCCAAAAGAGGGTGAGGTCGTCCATATATCTTAAGTAACCAAAACGGGGAAATTTCTCTTTGATGAAATGGTCCACCTCATTCAGAAAATAGTTGGCGAAAATCTGGCTGGTGAGGTTGCCAATTGGAATCCCCTTTCTGCGTTGAAAAGGGGCAAAGAGATCGTCTGCTGGAAAATAGCGCGTAACTTCTTCCTGGGCGTTGGAAGAATCAAGGATCAACTCACTGAGCCATAAGGTCTTTGGACACTTAATCTTTCGCCTGATCTCGGACTTAAGGATTTCGTGATCTATGGAGGGAAAGTACTTTCTTATATCGCATTTCAAGGCGTATCTGAATTTCCTGGAAAACTTTGTGAAACGGTCCACCGCCTTATGGGTCCCCTTGCCCACACGGCAGGCATAGGTATCAAAGATCATGGACCTGTCCAGTATAGGTTCTATCACATGGCAGAGGGCATGTTGAACCACCCTGTCCCTGTACGGAGCGGCGCTGATCTTCCTGGGTTTGGGCTCATAAATATAAAACTCTCGATATTTCCCAGGCCGATAGGATTTTTCGACCAACTCCTTTTGAATTTTAATCAGCTCTCTTTCCAGGTTAAATTCAAACCTGGCGGTTGATTTCTTGAACCGTTTGCCTCTTCTGGCCCGGTGGCTGGCTGCCAGCAAGGCAGGGAAGGAACAAATGGAATCAAAAAGATTACCGTGGCGTTTCATTTGGAAGCCCTATTGGTTGCCTTTAACCAGCCACCCATAAAGGAGCCGATTTGGTTCATCTCTCGTGAAAGGTATTCATACTTTTTTAAGCTGATTAGCTTTAAATCTTTGCTGAGCCGGACCAGATACCTCAGCTTCTCCAGCTTGATATTAACAGCTTTCAGTATGTGGAGCTTTTCTTTGGTATAGCGAGCCTCTATGAGGCCTTCGCAAATATCCAATAATCCATTTTCAATTCTGTTGCCAAGAATGAAACGGTAGCCTTTAGGAAACTTCCCAATTTGAGGAAACAACCACAGCATTAAATCGTAGGTCTTGGTTAAGGCATCCTCTTTTTCATTCATTTTCTAAAAATAATTTCGATGGGGCTCCGCCCCATACCCCGTAAAGAGTAAAAGAATAAAAGAGCTAAAGGGTAAAGTTACTGAGCGCAACGAAAGCCGAGACCGTAGTAAC
>JAJDAS010000066.1 GCA_029261755.1 Nitrospinia bacterium | reverse complement strand
TTAGTGGCGTTGTCAACAGGAGACCTATATATATACCCTACCTTCAAATAGATGTTTTGATTTTTTTCTTAAAAAAAACAAAAAATTTGTTGTTGTACCTGTGGAACTGTGGGAAACTGCTCAAGGTTTCGGAACCTGTGGGAAAATTGTTGAAAAATTGTTTTTTATTTTTCAATGCTTTTTCCACAGGTGGAGAGAGCAGTTTTCCACATTTCCATAGGGCTTTTAAAAAACCTTAATATTAATAGATAACTTGCTGAAACAGGAAACGGTTATCAAGCATCGAAACCATTATAGTAATATGCCAACCTGATCTTAGTGGCATTCAAAGCTCCCTGTGGGCTCCACTTGCCCACATTAGCGCGTAAGTTCACCGTTCTCATTACTCTCTCAACACGACTCGTTGTTTTCCCATTTAGCCTGTTATTAATTGCTGTAAACATATCAGGTTTGGCATTTTCAAGGAATTCAGCGCTACTGTGATATTCTTTCTCTTTGCAAAATGAGATCAATTTATCCAACCTCGCTAATTTGGATTTGACCATGGAATCTATGATATCCGTGTCATCAACCAGAGAACGAATTGCACAAATTTCAATGGACTCGGCCAGGATATGCAACCAATCTGCCGTCTTCCTTTTTACCTTATCAGACCATAGCGTGTACTTCAGTTGATGGGGAATGTGCCAAAGGCACCTCTGAAGTTTTACCTTAACTTTGCTTCCTAAGCCTTTAAATATCGAGGTGTCACCATCAGTAAGAAGCAAAAATGTATTAAAACCTTTCAATACTTTTAGTACCGGCTTGAAAAGCTTATCCCACCCACTATGATAATTACCTATATCTAACCCTGCTATCCTTATTCCTCCTGTTCTTTTATGTTGCACAAATACCTTTAGCTCTCTACCTCGCTTTTTTATCCCTTGTATCCTAATCCCAGTTCCATCCGCTTCCCCCTGCGCAAGCTCATAAGGATCTAAATTGAATAAAATCTTCTTCCCCGTATTTTGGACGGCTTTCCATATGGTCATCTTATCTATAGTCACGCCAAACATACTCATTATTTTTTCAGACACCCTAAAAGAAGCAAGAGCACCTATCAGGCCAAGCTTCCTTTGCGTTTCCTCGGGTATCCTTTTCAAAGGCTCAACTCCAAGAAGCTTTCGGGTAATATAAAACTTGTGAAAGCAACACTTGCATTGTACCTGGAGTTGCTGAAGAGCCACCCATTGAAATATAGTGAGCAACTTAGTTTTTTTTCCATGTCTTGTTTTCCAAATAAAATCCTTGTTGTTACAGCATTTATCGCAACTGAAGGGTTTAATCTCCAAATTCATGGTGTATTCCGCATACCCAAGAAGAACTTTCATAATAAATTCAGGTAACAACTGCGATACAATTCTTTTAAAGGCCAATAGGATTTCAGATAAAGAACACCGATTAACCTCTATTGAAAATGTATGATCAAACTCAATCTTTAAGCTAGATGCGTAAAAAAAATTGTTTTCCATTTTGCCCTCCTTTTACTCTATAATGAGGGCAATTCAAATAAGTCTCCACTTATTTACGCTACCAAAATTTTTGCATGGAACTAACACGCCCTGTGACGTTAAAGCCAATCAGCTAAATGACTTCGAAGTTGAATTGATTGAAATCAAAAACAATGAAGGAACCGCACGAACTATCAACCCCTTGAATTCTAAAATGAAGGAACATATTCAAAAAATTATTAATATTGTCGAAGAGGCCCAACAAATACACGGTGCTTCATTGAAAATAAAGAGAAACAATAAAAAATCTTGTCAGGACTCAGCAGACGGCGCTGAAGATGATATTTTTGAAAAGGCAAAAAAAAGTAATGCCGATATGACACCTATAGTGACCACCGGTTACACCTTGCAAACAAGATCAAAAAGCATTTCAGTTGAAGAACGCGACTTGATAAAAAATATTCTGGATGGATTTGACATCGTAGGGAAAATTAGAAAAACCGGGCTTGACCCATCCGGAAAATCTAAAATTATTATCGAAATATCAAACCATGTTACAGATAAAACCTTATCTCAAGCCCATGCGAATTGGACGGAAGAATACTTTAAGAAAATAAAAAAACCATCGGGATTTCCAGGGAAATGGTTTTCAACAAAAATGTCTGCTTCTGTCGTACATGTCGGTATCGACATTACTCAGAAAAATACCGGAGGTATGGGAAGACATTATCCATTCATCGGATGTTATCTAAGCCTTTTGATAGATCTGAAAGCGAAAAAAATTATTGATTCGCGCTATGAGTATACGGATTGATAGTTGGTCAGCAAAAGAGATGTCAAAAAGCGAGGATTTATTGGGATTTTTTTATTGATTTCATCGATAACTGTCTCACGTGTGATCATTTTATAGGCTCCTTAATGAACCTTGGTTTAAGTACTCTGCTTCGCATTTTCATTATTCGCACAATATGAACCCTGTCTTTGCAACTATGGGTTTCAAGACCCATATTATTGTTGCCATCGTACCTTCACCCCGAAAATCTTTATTGATTGAATTAAGCTATATCTGAGAAACCATCTAAATCTAACCGATATACTTTTCGTACACGTACTGAAAATCTATCTGGAGCATCAAATGTGCGTGGAGTGGGATAAACAATTTGGACGTCATCTAAAAAAGACCTGAATATACCAACGGCGACTGCCTGCATTTTACTTCCGGTTGGAGCCAATACCAATTTATTCCAAATATTATAATCATTATATAATTTGAGAAGGTAATCCAAAGTTTCAACATAATTCAATGTAGATTTTGACTCATCGGTATTGCTTGATTTACCTGCTATTATTTCTTCCACTCTGTTTAATTTACGTATTTCGGCTTCATGCCAATAATTTCCCTGAAGATATGGCCTTCCTAAGATAAAAGAAAAATTGGCCACTGACAATTCAGCCCTTAGGGTCGTTAGTTGATGATTGTTAAACGAGGGGAAGGCAATCAAACGGATTGGTTGGTTTTGCATTACTGTGCTTGAAAGTTCAGGCACAATAGAGATATCAAAGACACCCGTTGACAGTATTAATATGTCATCAACCGAGCCTTTATTGACGTCAGCAATTTTCTGCCGGACTTGTTCTTTTTTCAGGGGATATTGATCCGCCATACAGTATAAAACTGAAATCCCGTTAAAGCTTCCTTTATGTCTGTACAATCCGACTATCAATTGCACAATCAACAATCTCGACATCCCTGAGATATCAATAAAAATCCGTCCTTTAGCTTTACTAATTAATGGCAGCATACTGTCAATTACCCCTGCCGGATTCTCCCTATCATATTCAATCTCAGGCTCAAGCAATTTAATATTTCTTGCTGAGCATTTATCTCGTATTAACTGTGATCTATTTTTCTCAAGAAACGGCAGATAGTTAATTAGAATGGCGGAGAGACCCTTACTGCAAGTACTGAGGGCTTCAACAATATGAGTGGACCTATCTTCGAAACCACCACATACAATTATGCAATCATCATCAGCAAAATCAATCTCACCTACCTCCTGAATGGGCGGTTTTGACATATTTTTTAATAATTCATCTATCCTGAATATATTACCGTTTACCGTGGACATCTTTTTTCAATTGCCTCTAATAGGGTAATTTCATTTGTCTTTCTCTTTTTTCTTCGTAGCCATCCCTTTTTTTTGCTCCGTTTGGATCTTTAATCCTCATTTTAGTTTCAAATTTCTGTGGGTCCAACAGGAGTTGTTCCAACTCACTATGTTCCAAAGGAACGGAGTCTCTTGTGCTGAAAGTCAAATTATAATGTGGTATTAAGAATCGTCTAAGATATAGTCGGGGGACAACATTTCCTCTTGGACTTTTACCGCGAAAATCCTGAATAAATACAGAATATCTGATCAATTCATTGTAAATTGAGGATGCCTCTTCCGAAAGTGATAATTCTTCATATGGCTCTATTCTCGAAGCCTGCCATGGTGGCGCCCCTTTTTCATTTTTCGACGTACGATGACGAAGATATGATGCCGCCACATTTCCGAAGGCATCAACAATGTTCACTAAACCTTATAAAAGTATGGTTAGGTTGGCATAAGGAGTGAGAAACACCTGAAATGCCCGAATTTATTGGTTATAATAGAAATCGTCGATATTTCATTAACCAAAAAAAGGAGCATTTCAGGTGAAAAAAATCAAGAAATCAGAGTATAGCAAAATTTTAAAAAAACGTAAACGAAAAGTTGAACTCAGGCTGAGAAGAAAGTCGTGGGAAGACCAACCGAAGCCAATGTTTACGGCAAAAAACATTTCTTATGAAATTAGCGATAAAGTTCAAGCAATCAATTGTGGAGGGATAGGAGCTATTCATAAGATGGTGGATAAAATTGGTTTAACTAAAGAAATAGACGACAACCTGGAATTATTAAAGGTCCATCTCCCCTACCATGAATCAGATCATATTTTGAACATGTCTTACAATATTCTCGCAGGCAACAAGCGTTTGGAAGACCTTGAAATGCTTCGTAATGATGAGACGTATATGAATGCTCTTGGCGCTCATCGAATTCCCGATCCAACGACAGCCGGTGATTTTACTAGGCGCTTTAAAGAAGATGACATAAAGACAACCATGGATTGCATCAACAATATCCGAAAGAAGGTCTGGAAAGAAAGTGGAGGCGATTTACTCAAGGAAGCTTTTGTTGATGTCGATGGAACCATTGCTCCTACAGGCGGCGAATGCAAAGCAGGAATGGACATATCTTATAAAGGCATCTGGGGATATGCGCCGTTAATAATCACATTGGCAAATACGAAGGAAGTCTTGTATTTAGTGAATCGACCTGGTAACAGGCCAAGTCATGATGGAGCCGCAGAGTGGATTGATAGAGCTATAGACCTTGTGACTCCCTTTGCGGAAAGAACAACATTTAGAGGGGACACAGATTTTTCCTTAACTGCGAATTTTGACCGTTGGGACGAGAAAGTTGATTTTTTGTTTGGAATGGACGCCTGCTCGGCATTTGTAGCGCGAGCGGTAGAATTGCCTGAGCAAGCTTGGGACGACTTGGAGCGAAAACCCAAGTACGAAGTAAAGACCAAGGAGCGCAAAAAACCTCATAATGTGAAAGAACAAATTGTACGAGAACGAGAATTTAAAAATATTAAGTTGAAAAGTGAGCAGGTTGCAGAGTTCGACTACAGTCCTTCAAAATGCAAGAAGACATACCGGATGGTGGTTGTGCGAAAAAACTTGAGTATTGAAAAAGGGGAAAATGTCCTGTTTGATGATATTCGATATTTTTTTTACATAACAACCCGCCGTGATCTGACAAAAGCTCAGGTAGTCAGGTTGGCTAATGAGCGATGTGACCAGGAAAATGTTATTGAGCAACTTAAGAATGGTGTTAATGCCATGAGAATTCCTGTTCGTGACCTTTTAAGTAATTGGGCGTATGTGGTCATAGCGACACTTGCATGGAATCTGAAGGCTTGGTTTGGGTTGTTGATAATCAACCGTGAGCGTGGACTCCAGGTCATCAAAATGGAATTCCGCAGATTTCTCAATTCATTCATATTGCTACCAACCCAAATAATTCGAACGGGCCGCCAGATCAAATTCAGGATACTTGGTTACAACGAATGGCTATGCGACTTTATGGCTGTTTGGGATCGAATCCGGCAATTAAAATTAGCATAACGAAATAGCAAAGAAATATTGGTCATAAGAAAACAACCAGATAGGTCCGTGTAAATTTATGATTTTTGCCATGCCACGGGGATAAAAATTTAATTTTAGTGACTGAAAGGCAAGTTTTCCGCCTTTATAACTATGGTCTTTGCCTGTGTATTTGTTTTTTTGCTCCCGGATGCCGTATTAACCTGCTCATGGCGGCAAAATTTGAGATTCTATCTAAACACGCTTGTTTTAGGACTAATACGGCGCCACTTCTGACTTCTGACTCCTCACTCCCTACCGCTTACCGGAGCTGGTCACTCGTCACTTGTCACTCGTCACTGCTTTTTCCCTCCACAACGCAGGGCCTATCACAGCGTTAAATCCATGAAATTTCCCCCTGGTTGATTTGTGGTGGTGATCACGGTATCATAGCCCTATATTCATATAAACAGGGAAAAATCGTGAGAATTACCGCCAATCAGGTCACCTTTTTTAGATTCATACTCCTCCCCTTTCCGTGCTACCTAATATACGGCTCCTTTGACGACCAGGTATGGGCGATCTTGCTTTTTACCGTCCTCGGCTTTACCGATTTTATCGATGGCGCCCTGGCACGTAAATATGGCAGCACCAAGCTTGGCGCCCTTCTGGACCCCCTGGTGGATAAAATTTTCATCGTCGCCATCTATCTTATTCTGTGCGACATGGGTTTCATCTCCCAATTACTGGTTTTGCTGCTATTGGCCAGGGAGTTTGCCGTCACCTACCTGCGAGGAGTGGCCCTGAGGCGGGACATTCAGTTCCAGACATCGGAAATCGCGAAATACAAAACCACCATTCAGATGATCGGGGCGGCCTTCATTATGCTTGTGGCCATGTTTAAAGATTCACCGGATATCTTCCTGGTCCTGGCAGGCATCACGGTCCTTGCCTTTTCCTTCCCCCTGGTCGTCCTTGCCATGGGAAAAAAGATCGGCCACCGCTCCATTGTGGGTCCGAGTTTCATCCTTCTGGGCTATTTACTGCGGGTTTGGCTGCCTTACGAAACCTGCCTCAACGTCTACATGGTAGTCATCACCACTGTAACCCTTTATACTGGCATATCGTATTTCATCGAATGCCTGAAAAAACTCTCCGAATATCAACAACCCCTGGGCTCAAGGGAAACATTTTTCATGGTTTCCAGTTCCTTGGTGATGCCCTCCATCCTGTTTTATATTTACAGCTACCATCAGAAGATCGTCTGGGTCTATATCCTGATCTTTTCTTTCGAGTTCATCATCGCCTCTCTGGATAATTTGCTGAAGAAAAAGGAGGAAAGCCGTTATTTCCTCTTCAAAGCGGCCAAAGTCTCATGCCAGTTCCTGCTGGCCGCAGCAGCAGCCTTCCTGCTGCTTTTGTACCCGCGTTGGGCATCCTCCTTTTCACAAACCATCGTTTACATCATATGCGCTCTGACCTTTGGATACACCCTTTTTAAAATCACCATTCACCGGAATCTCTTATCCGGCGCTTAAAGAACCGCATTACGCATTGATACAAAAATCTATCATTTGAAGGAGGAAAGTCTGCTTTGAACACAATTCAATCCATTATGGTTTCAACAGTGGCCGCCGTCCCTGGTACGGCCCACTTTCAAGCAGGTTATGTGGATATGGTCCTAAACGCCGGTCTGGTTGCGAAGATGGTTCTGGGACTGCTCCTGTTCTTTTCTCTCGCCTGCTGGGCCATCATCTTTTTCAAGCTGGTTGAGTTTGCCTCGGTTCGACGGGATACGGAAAAGTTTATGGCAATCTTCCAGAAAAAAGGCAATCTCTCCAACATCTTTGCAAGTGGAAAAGTCCTGAAGGCCAGCCCCTCCGCCATGGTATTCATTGCCGCTTACAAGGACCTGGTGGAAATCGTTAAAAACAGGTCAAAGCCTGGCAAGGGGGGTGCTGCAGATGGCGCGGAGGAACCCTTTTCCAAGCAGGAGCTTTCCGAAATACAAAGAGTTGTGAACAGCGCCGCCAGCCGGGAAATCACCAAGCTGGAGAGAAAGATCTCCTTTTTGGCCACCACCGGCAGCACGGCCCCCTTCATTGGCCTTTTCGGAACCGTCTGGGGGGTCATGGATGCCTTTCGCGCCATAGGAATCAAAGGCTCGGCCAGCATCGCGGGCGTTGCCCCCGGTATTTCGGAGGCATTGATAGCCACCGCCGCCGGGCTGTTAGCCGCCGTTCCGGCCGTCATCGCTTTCAACTACTTCAATAGCCGAATCCGGCGTTTCGCAGGTGGCATCGAAGAGTTCACCCTGGAATTCATGAATTTACTCGAAAGAAAGTTCTACAGGTAATCCATGTTCAAATCCTACCGATTCATAAAACCCATGTCAGATATCAACGTGACTCCCTTTGTGGACGTGATGCTGGTCCTGTTGATTATATTCATGGTCACCGCCCCGTTGATGGAACAAGGGATTGAGGTGCAACTCCCGGAGGAAAAGGCGGAAAGCGTCAACCTGGAGGAAAGCTTTGTCATTACCATCAAGAAGGATGGAAAGGTTTACCTGAAAAAGCAGTTGATTCCTTTAAAGCTCCTGGAGTCGAAACTGATGGAAATCTTCTCCGGCAGAAAATTCAAGGAGGTGTACATCAGGGCAGACAAAGGGAACTCCTACGGATATGTCATGAAAATCATGGCGGCGGTGAAAAAAGCCGGTATCACCCGTGTTGGATTGGTAACGGAGTATATGGAGTAGTTGGGGCATGAAGGCGCAAAGGCAAAGAGACAAAAAAAACCTTAAAACATCTATTGCAAATCATTTACACCTATCTTTATAAACAACACCCATTGCCCCACAAGCCAAAGTCGGGATTATAGCACCTGCACTCCCGGCAAGTTTCCCTTCCATCTGTAAACAAAAAAAAAACGGTACATAGAATGAAAGGAATGTTTTTATTATCTAGCTTGTTCCATGCCGCTTTTTTCGCGTTGATGGTTTACCTGCCCAGCCTAACCCATAAAGAAATTGTTTACACACCGGTTTATACGGTGGATCTTTTATCTCTTCCCAAACCCAAACCGGCGCCAAAGCATAAAAAAACCAAGGTTTCCAAACCTAAACCCAAGCCCAAGCCCAAACCGAAACCTCCCGAAAAAAAACTGAAACCCCTTGAGTTCACTCCGCCAAAGCCAGATAAAGATCTTCTGAAGCAGTTGGAGCAATTTGAAAAGGACATAAAAAAGACTGAAAAACCGAAGAAAAAGAAGGAAATCAAGGAAAGTTCCCTCTCTGAAATGCTGACCCAGTTTGAAAAAAAATGGGAGGAAGAGGAACCTAAGGAAGTTCTGGAAGATACCCCTTCCGAGAAGGAGGAACAAGAAGATATACTGAAAAAATTGAGCAAGCTTGAAGAAAAGTGGAAAAAATCGGAAGAAGATCTGGAAGATGAGCCGGAAACGGAATCCACCGAAGAAGATTCAAAATTAACACTTGATAAACAGATCAAATTAAGACAAACTAAACTGGAATCGCAAACAGCCAAGCCAGTGGTTCCTTCGTACCTGAACCGATATTATGCCGTCATTCTCTCCCGTATTCACGAGAATTGGGCGGACCCGCTGAGCACCAGCCTCAAGGAAGAGTCGAAACGGGAAGTGCCCGGAGTTGCATACTTTGAAGTGTTGCAAAGTGGGGAGGTTGTAAACATCAGCATCGAAGAATCCTCCGGCAACGAACTGCTTGATTCGTTGGTTAAAAAAGCCATTCAGGCTGCCTCTCCGTTGCCGCCGCCGCCAAAAGAAATTGCCGAAAGGAGTTTGAATGTTTACCTGGATTTCAGATATTTGTTGCAAAGATAAAGGCGCTTCGCAACCCGATATTAGCAAATTATTGTTGAAACGCTTTTTACAGGAGTAAAAAATAATTGTGATGCGTAAAACTACCTCTCCCCGCCTATCCATCTTCACCCTTTTCGGTGTTCTGGCACTCCTTTTGTCCTGGCCTTCGCCAGCCCATGCCGAATCCGGGGTGAGGCTCAGGCTCAATAAGCTCATATCGGAGAAAATGAAGATCGCCGTGCCGGATTTTTCCACAAAATCTGACCCAAATGTCACCGGTGGGCTGGATCATATTGGCAAAGATATCCTGATAAATGACTTGCTTCTATCCGGGCTGTTTGATACCATAACAACTTCCAGGACTGGGGGGTCTGACTCGGAGAACCCTGGAAAAGTCAACTACGATCGATGGACAAAAACCGGCGCACAGCTCCTTGTGCTGGGTGATTTTGAAAAGCCGGCTTTTTCCATTTCTGTCAAAATGAGGCTTTTCGACCTCACCACAAGGACTTTTCTATTCGGCAAACGATACCAGGGGGAGAAGGAATCCTATCGATGGATAATGCACAGGTTTGCTGATGAGATTATCGGTGAACTTACCAACATCAAAGGTTCTTCCGCAACAAAAATCGTCTTTTGCTCCCAGTTTAGAGGCAGCAAAGAAGTTTATACCATCGATCAGGATGGAAATAATCCCAAGAGGATGAGCTTTTCAAATTCCATTTCCGTTGCTCCCACATGGTCCCATGATGGGGAAAAGATTGCATACACCTCTTATCGCTACAACAACCCCAATCTTTTTGTTATCAAGAGGGCCGGTGGAAAAAGAAAGATGATCTCCAATAGGCCGGGCCTCAATGACGCCGCTACCTGGAGTCCTGACGGAGAAAAAATAGCTTTTGTGCAAAGCACCAACGGCAACCCGGACCTTTTTCTTCTTTATAAGGATGGGACAAAAAAACGGCTGACTTATTTCAGGGGAATCGACACCTCCCCGGCCTGGTCACCGGACGGGAAAAAGCTGGCTTATACCTCCAATAGAAGCGGCAGTGCGCAAATTTACATTATTGGCGCAGAGAAGGGGGACAAGGGGAAGGTAAAACGTATCTCTTATTCCGGCGGCCAGAGCGATGATCCGGTTTGGTCCCCGGATGGAAGTTCCATCGCATACTCCTCTTTGAGGAATGGACATTTTGAAATCGTGGTGGAGGATTTTCAAAACAACATCAATCTGCAACTGACAACCACAGCAAGAGGCAGTAGCGAACATCCCACCTGGTCGCCGGACGGCAGGTTCATCGCCTTCAGCTCTTCCAGAGATGGGAAATCCCAAATCTATATTATGAGGTCCGACGGAAGCGGAGTGAGGAAGCTCACCTACTTGAGGGGGGGCGGGCACGAACCGTCCTGGTCTCCAAGACTTCCGCATTAAAATGATCGTAAACTAAGGAGGTGATTATTTACACGAGGAGTACATTTTTTTTGTGCTTCTAACTCTGAATTCTCAATCACGATAAGAATAAAAAGCCGGGGAAGGCCCCGGATCAATTATTAACCTGAAATAAAGGAGAGTAGCGATGTTTAAGAAATTGTTGAGCTTTTCCTTGTGCTTCACCGTTGTGGTATTCCTGGGTGTTATAGGAACCGGTTGTGCAAAGAAACCAAAAACTCCCGAGGTAGTGGAAGAGCCGAAAGCCGTAGTGGAAGAAACTCCCACGGCCCCGGAACCGGAACCCGAGGTAGCCACCCAACCGGTGGAAGAGCACGAAGGTTTCAAACCGGTGGAGGAGCCTCCTCCCCCGCCAAAGCCCAACCTGGCCAATATCAGATTTGAAGATGTCCACTTTGAGTACGACAAATATGACATTATGTGGAGTGACAAATCCAAGATTCAGGACATGGCACAAACCCTCAAGGACAACCCGGAACTATTTGTAACTATCGAAGGGCACTGTGACGAAAGGGGAACCAACACCTACAACCGTTCTTTGGGAGATAAGAGGGCCAGCACCGTACAAGAATTTCTCTATTCCCTCGGTGTTTTGAAGACCCGAACCAGCACGGTGAGCTATGGAGAAGAAAAACCTCTCTGCACGGAGCAGAATGAAAGCTGCTGGCAGAAAAATCGCCGGGCTCATTTTTTGGTGTCTATCGGCTCCCGATAAGGGAACTTTTTTAGACGCTAATTCAGCAATCAATTGACAGAAAACGCGTGGTCCAAACGGCCACGCGTTTTTTTTTGAAGAAGCGCGCAAACCGTTCAAATCGCCAAGCAGCCGCGAACTGTCAGGAGGTCTGCAATTAGAAATTTTAAATTTTGGAATAAAACTAAAGAACCACGATTTTCTTCCGATGAAACCAGTAAGGGCGGCGGTCAAAGAAAGGTCGTATATACAGCCCCCCTCGCTGTATATAAGATTTGTCGCCGCCCATTTTTTTCTGCCCCTTTCACGTCCACCCACCGAATTTCCGTTCCCCGCTTTTTCAATCCAATTTAACGCTGAAATAAGAATTGTATTCATGGGTAAGGTCTGTTAAAATTCTATCCTTTGAAACTATGAAGAGATAGAATAAATAGTTTGCACCCCAAATTGAGGGCGGTCTCGATACGACCATGAAAATTCGCCAGAAATACCTACTGATCATTGGAGGCAGCTTTTCATTAATTTTGCTGGTGACCTGCTGGCTGATTTTTTGGAACAACAATAAAATCATCTTGCACCAGTCCATTGATATTGCCAAGATCATCTCTACCCAAATCATGGTGGACCGGGCGGAATACACTTCCAGCGTGGTGAAAAAGCTTAAAAAAGAACTTCCCGATTTCGGGGTCTCCACCAACTATAAAAACGTAAAAGGACATGCCCCTCTCCCGGCGGTATTTATCGGAAATATCGCCAAAAAGATCGCGGAAATAAAAGGCGATCTCTACTCTTATTCGCTCACGAGCAAATGGAACCTGAATCCGGCCCTCGCACTAAAGGACGATTTCGAAAAAGAGGCCTTTGAATTTCTGGTCAAACAGGAGGAAGAAGCCAAGACCCAAGGAGTCAATCTGGCCGGTTACCAGTGGGAACCCTTTTACCGTGTGGAACTGGTAGGCGGTGTAAAAACCCTTCGGTTCATGAGTGCGGATGCCGCATCGGTACAAGCCTGTGTTGGTTGCCATAACAAACATGAAAAAGAGGAGGGTGTGCTAAAAAGACGGAAAAGCTCCGGCATCGGCGGCACGAAACAGTTCAAGCTGGGAGATTTGATGGGGGCGCTTTCCATCAATATTCCCATCGAAAGGGTTGGAGAGTTTGCCAAAACCAACTCCATTAAAATCATCCTCATTGTAACCATATTGATTGTAATTTGCGGAATCCTGACTTGGCTGTTGTCCAACCAGATTTGCAAAAAGATTGAGGATGTGGCGGATGTGATGCATGACATTGCCGTGGGAGAGGGAGACCTCACCCAGCGGTTCGATGTAAAATCGAGAGATGAGATTGGGATTTTATGTGAAAACTTCAATACCTTTGTGGAAAAACTCCATGACATTATCTCCAGGATTTCCGAATCCACTAATATAGTAGCTTCCGCTTCCGCCCAGATAGCGGCCTCAGCCAAAGAGATGGCTGCTGGATCGGAAAACCAGGCACGCCAGGCGGAGGAAGTAACCAATGCCATGGGTCAGATGGCCTCCGCAACGGTGGAGGTGGCCAAAAATGCCCACGAAGCGGCTACAGGCGCTGAAAACGCCGGAAGCGTGGCGGATGATGGAAAAGAGGTGGTGACGAATGCCTCCGGGGAGATGAGAATGCTGGCTCAAACTGTTCATCGTTCCTCAGATACCATAGGACAACTGGGCAAACGCTCCAGCGAAATCCGAAAGATTATTGAAGTCATTGATGATATAGCCGACCAAACCAATCTGCTGGCTCTCAACGCGGCTATCGAAGCGGCCAGAGCTGGAGAGCAGGGAAGGGGTTTTGCCGTAGTGGCGGACGAGGTGAGAAAATTAGCCATTAGAACCACCACCGCTACCAAGGAGATAGAAACCACCATCAAAGTGATTCTCCAGGAGACCGAAGACGCAGTGGAAAATATGAAGGATGAAACTGCAAAGGCGGAAGAAGGCACCAAGCTTGCAGAGAAGGCGGGAGAGTCCTTGGGAGAGATTGTAAGTAGCTCCCAGAATGTAATGGCGATGATCAACCAGATAGCCTCCGCTGCGGAAGAACAATCAGCCACCGCAAAAGAGATCGCTCGCAATCTGGATGGGATCTCCAGTATCACTGTGGAAACATTAAGCGGCACCAAGGAAACGGCAACGGCTGCCAGCGACCTTTCCGTACAGGCGACGACCTTGCAATCCCTAGTGAATAGGTTCAAACTAAAATAGGTTTTTGCGAACAAGAAAGACTCAAACAGGCTTACTTCAAATTTTCAAACCCTCGCTTATCCAAAGCCGCAATCTTACAAAAATAACTTAATATGGTGAGCGTAGCTCAGTTGGTAGAGCACTGGATTGTGGTTCCAGTGGTCGCGGGTTCAAACCCCGTCGTTCACCCCATTTTTTTCTTTTAAATCAATGGCTTCCGTGTTCAACATTTTGACACCCCTGATTTGAAGAGCCAAGTGTAGTCAGATTGTAGTCAGAATTTAACACGGAAATGGCTGATTTTAATTTTTCCGGGCTTAAATGGGCATATCTTTGAGTGGTTTTTATGTCCTTATGCCCTGCCAATCCCGCCACAGAATACAGGTCAACTCCCCTCTGTACCAGCTTTGAGCAAAAGTCATGTCTCAGGTCATGAAACCGTAAATCCTCAATTCCTGCCTTTTTTCTGGCGTTTCTAAATGACTCACTGACCCAAAAGCGGCCAAAAGGTTTTCCATCCTTTCCATATCCAAAAATGTAATCCGAGTCAATCCTCCTGATTTTACTCAAGCTTTTTAGGATATTGAAAACCTTGTCAGTCATTGGAATGCCAAGAGGCTCTTTGTTCTTAGTGGTTTCAAGAATAACCACCTTTTGAAAGAGATTTACCTGCTTCCATCTCAAACTTAAGACATTAGATAACCTCATACCCGTTTCTTTGGCAACAATTACAATCGGCTTTAACCATTCAGGCAATGCCTGCATCAGCATTTTTTCTTCATCGTCTGAAAGATACCTGACTCTTTTATTATCCCCTCGTGGAAGTTTGATTTTCGCAAAAGGAGATTCATTAATCAGTTCCCACTCTTTCATAGCCAGGCTATATGAATGCCGCATTATATGGAGTTCATGCCTAATAGTGGTTTCACTCACTCCGTCCTTTCGCCTTGCTTTGATGAACTTAGAAATATGCCGTGGTGCCACCTCAGAAATAAGCATTTTCCCAAAGTGTTTAAGAATTACTTTTGAACGATAGGTATCGCTTTTGTAAGACTCAATTGCCTTATTTGGCTTTGAATGATCACTTAAATACCTATTAATCAAATCCTTGACAGTCAAGGAACTCCCTTTTGGCTTGTCAAAGAACTTCCCCTCGACAATATCCGCTCTGATTTTCGCTTCAATGGCTTGTGCCAATTTCCGGTCGGATGTCTCCAGGCTCTTTTGAATCTTCCGGCCATTATGCCGGATGCAGGTCCACCAGACGCCGCTTTTTCGCCTAAACATATATAACACCTCCCTTCCTGGCCTGGTCGGTGTCTGAGTGACCGCTATCGAGTGGATTATACACCATCAGCGCGAACCTCTCCAATAATTCTATTGGCTGTCCGTTCCACTTGGCCGGAGCCACGTTTTAAGCTTTCCATAAGGGAATCAATGTCCGATAAATCAAATAAGACGCGCCTACCGATCTTTATGGATGGTATTCTTCCCAGCCCAGCCCACTCATAGAGGGTCTTTGTGGGTAAGCTGGTGTATTGGGAAACCTCTTTGATAGAACAATACCGTTTATCCATGGTCTTTTGACAATAATGAGTACTTTTGATAAAACAGCCTGGCATATTTCAGTAATAGGGAGAGGGTTACCTTTTCTGCAAATTGCCTGCTCTCACAGAAAAAAATAGGGGTTCTATATTTCACGCTCCATGACAATAAAGACTGAATTATGCTTGCTGGGACAATCTGGCTCCGGTAAGTGCCATTGGCAAGATCACTCAAAGACGCCTCTATCACGAGCGCAAAGTATCGAAAGTTCGCGCCCCGTTGTATTTCCCTCTCAAAGCGTTCACGGCCCTTGGTAAGGCTTCCTATGAGGTCTTCCAGGCTTTTTCTCTCTATGGCGATCTCAGGGCAATGAAGCAGGGAGTAGTCACCTACATCCAATTTTTGAACCACTGTTTTATAGCCATCAAATGAATAGGGGAGTTGTTCCCTGGAATCAATTTGTATCACCAAGTTTTTAAGAAACTCTTTTTCAGTCATCAATAATCCTTCCGTTGAAAATTTCTTTGCCCCAATGGATTTTTTTTAAATCTTCTCCTCTGGCCTTCTCCCTCAAAATGATCTTTAATTCCTCAGTGGTGTAGACGAGACCATCCAAACTCCCGCTTTTTTTTACCGCTTTCGGATTCGGAGCAAAATAAATGGTTTCATCCAAAAGTTTTGAGTGAACCTTCAAAAGCTCATTTGAGGAATCAGGGGAGGAAGTAGGTTCCGGTTTCCGGCCATTGTTACCTTCTTTTTTTCTCTCGGAGCTGACAAAAGATGGAAGATTGAGATTTGTAAGAATTTTCATTTTTGACCTCTTTGAAAAATGCGTCCAAGGCGGCCAAGTCGTCCAGGGTAAATCCCAAAGATTAAACAAAAAAAGAAAAAAGTAAGTTTTACCCTAAAAAATCCTAAGTTTTAGTTAAACATCCTTATTTCTCTTATAGTGAGAAATGACTGGAAGTCAAGGACGTGATTTTCTAGTTATTAGATT
>JAJDAS010000065.1 GCA_029261755.1 Nitrospinia bacterium | reverse complement strand
CGATGGATGGAGCAAAGATATTTTGCAGAGTAAGAAGTTACCTGTCTACCGCAAGGAAACATGAAACCACTTCTCTCCTTGCATTGAAAATGCTTTTTCAAGGAACTTTTATTAATTTCGCTGAATAATTACGAAATTTTAAAGATTTCTGAAGCATTTATAAAGTATGAAAACGAATCAAAAAACGTTGAGGAAATACCTACATCGTTCTCAAGAGAGGAAGAACGACTGCGAATGGAACTTGACTCGCTTCTCAAAGACCAAAAGGAACATCAAAGTAGATATGACATTTTGCTCGCACGAGATAGGAAAGCCCAGGAGGAATTCCAAAGCAGAAAAAAAATGTTCATATTTCTAGGCCATTTGAAAGCTTCAATGGAAACCTTTGAAAGCTTGGGTGATGGGGGTGAGTTTATAGAAGAAATATCCCGGCTCGAAAATGAATATGGAATATTGACGGAGACAGCAGATCGCAAAGGTGTCAAAAAAAGAGTTGAAGCTGCTACCACGCGAATCTCTCAAAGTATGCTCAACCATCTCAAGACGTTAGACGTAGAGGAAAAATATCGCGAAATCGCACCAAAATTTGACGTGGAGGACCTTAATATTTCGGTACTCAGCACAGATGACAACTGGCACTACTTAGCTGAAGTCGGAAGCGCATCCAATTGGGTTTCTTTCCATTTGGCTCTTTTTTGCTCATTGCAGGAGTATTTTACTGAACAAAATTTCTCATCCGTCCCAAGTTTAGTTATTTTCGATCAACCAAGCCAAGTTTATTTTCCGAAAGTAAGGCGTGGGGCTGAAGAACAAGATATCGACCCCCAGTACGAAGATGAAGATGTTTCTGCTGTAAAGCAAATGTTCAGAACCGTAGCCAATTCAATCAAAGGAAAGAACGGTGAATGGCAAGGAATAGTACTTGACCATGCGGATAGCAGTATATACGGCGAAATTGAGGGTGTTCATGAAGTAGAAGAATGGCGGGATGGCAAGAAGCTAATACCTGAAGAGTGGTACAAGTAGAGTACTTCCCAGGCTTAAGAAATAATAGCCCTTGAAAATGTTAGGATCGTGAGCCATATCTCTTAATTTATGATGAATTAAAGCCTATAATCACACCTGTCTACTAACCAGTTTAACAGCTTTTCGAGATGCGCAGCACGAAGCATTAACATGGCATTTTATAAAAGTTTAATACACAAACTTCTGCGATATCATTAAAATCTTTATCATTGTGAAAAAGGGTTAGGTTGTTTTCCAACGCAACCTGAGCTACCAACAGATAAATGGTACTTCTGATGGTAATCCCTCTTTTTCTACACCTTCTATAAAGGTCGGCTGCTGCAATATATGATCCTGTGTTTTTCAATGAATAGATAGGAAAGGCTTGGAGAGAGCTTTCAATCTGTTTATATTCCTTGTCGTTTTCAATTCCCTGCAGAATTTCCATTAATATGATGTCTGACAGGGCGACATCCTCTTTGCGAGTAATAAGGCGTTCTATTTCGGTGTCCAAAGCCGACCCAGTACAATTGAGGAATTCAATAAAGGCACTGGTGTCAATCAATATCAAATCTTTTCTCCCTCAAGCCGGCAAGGTTACCCTCCCACAAACCTTTTCGTCTTAAGGTGAGAAGTTTTTTTTGCCGCATTTGTTTTACAAGCTCTTTCAAGGCAAGGTCAACCACCTCTTTTTTTGTTTTTAACGAGGTTAATCTTTTCGCCTCCTCCACCATTTCGTTATCTAGGATAATATTGGTCCGCACTCTCATTATCGCACTCCTAATACACATAGATACTATGTATTTATACGCCAAATTTTTAAATAATTCAACACATCAAACCTCGAACCACAACCCTCAAAACCCATACCTTCCCCCCACATAAACATTGCTGTTCTTCCCGAACTGGGAAAAGAAAGTGTGTTTGTCCTTTCCCAGGAAAACGTTTCCACCCATCTCCGCCGACCAGTGGTCGTTGATCTTGTAGTGGACCTTGGGCCGTAGGTAGGCGTCGAAATCCGATGGAGAAAAAAACGTAAAGAGAGAGAGGCGCAGATTCTGGTTCAAGAGAAGCTTGGTTAGCCGTAAGGTTAAAAGGTGCCGGGCTTCATCCTTGGCTTTCCCTCCGGCAGGGAGGGTGCGCATATATTCCTGGTGGTCCAACATGAACTCCAGGTAATATTGGACGCCCACCATGAAATCGGTTGCCACTTCCTGTTCGTATCCAGCCAGAAAGCGAAACTCTCCGTTCCTAACCATGGGATCGTTTCCGCGCCTGTCCTCTTCCGAGTCGTAATACCCCACCTCCATATTGCCGATTCCATTACCGACAGCTCCCCGGATGCTAGCCCCATAGGCGGAGAGTACCGGAAAGGTGGCCCTGCCGCTTTGCGGATTGAATCCGTTGGGGCTCTTCCAAAAGCCATGGTAGCCGTAAACTGCAAGTTCGTAGCCACCTAGATTCCGGTACAATCGCCAGGCTAGTTCATCCGAATCAAACCAACGGTCCGGTAATTCTGTTCGCACGATGGCGTCCATTCCCGAACGTCGACTGAATTGGCTGTTGAAAAAGGAAATCCGCCGACCATCAATGAACCGGTCGGTGTCGAATCGCGGAGTATAAACCACATCCAGGTTGGCCCACTGGCTGAAAAGCGACACTTTCAGGGCGTCGGATGGGGCCTTGAGATATTCCGTGTCCCGCCCGATGAAAAAGGCGTTCCAGTCCTTGGGAAAGAGATCGTTGATGAAGATGAGGTCCCCCGTTCCCCAGGTGAAGATCTGCCTGCCAATTTTTACGTCCATGAAGTTTGTCGGACGAATGAGAAGGCTTGCCTCACGAAGATCCAGGAATCCGTCTCCCTTTTCCAATCGAATAGCTTGGTGATCCAGAACGGGATCGTAGAGAAAATCGGTGGTGAGTTTGAAGGAGACGCGATCCCACGCCTTTTCCACTTGCAATTGCAACCTAGTTTCGCCGATAGAAACATCCTTTTCGTAAGGGTCACGTTGGGTCCTGAATCCCAGTCGACCCTCCCAAAAACCGGAAAGATCGAAGGGCAAAGAAGTAGCGGATTCTTGCGGGTGGGTTTCTTCAAGCGAGGACGACTTAAAAAGTCCCTGGGGAAGGGCGGGCTCTTCCGGTTCCGTTGAGCTACCGAGTCCAGTTGGGAGCGCAGGCTCTGATGGTCCGCCAAGTCCTGCGGGCAAAGAGGGTTCATCCGGTTCTAACGTATCTTCAAGACCTGCCGGGAGGGCGGGTTCCTCGGATGGAGCCTGTGATTCCAGTCCAATGGGTAGTTCCGGTTCAGAGGATGTAGACGAAGTGGCCTCGCCAAGGCCCATGGGGAGAGGAGGTTCTTCTCCGGAGTGACAGAGGGGTGCGAGGGAGAGCAACCCCAAAATCATGATGTTAAGGATTTTTAAACGGCGGGATTTATTGAACATTGGAGTATGGGAGTATGGAAGACCGGAGTAATGGAGTATTGGAATGTTGGAGTACTGGAACATTGGAATGTGGGAAGTTTAGCGGAAGAATTCTCCTGCCCCTTCCATCACTCCATTACTCCACCCCTCCATGCTTTTCCACCCCTCCATCACTCCGTTCCGCTCCGTTGGTGATACTCCTGAAGCGCTTTTACGCCGTAGGCTTTTTCACGAAGAGCTTCCATGGCTCCAATGGTGGCCAGGGCACCCGGGATGGTCGTGCAACAAGGGATGTTGTTTTGAAGCGCGTTCCTGCGGATGGTGAAGGAATCTTTGATAGCCTGTTTTCCAAGGGTCGTGTTGATGAGCAGAGCGATTTCCCCTTTCAGCATGGCATCCAGGATGTGAGGGTGGCCCTCTTTCACCTTGTTCACCAGTTTGCTTGGGATGTTTGCCTCCATGAGGGCGGAATGAGTCCCCTTCGTGGTGGTAATCTCAAAACCGAGAGCCACCAGCTTTCTGGCTATGATGATGGCCTTGGGCTTATCCACATCTTTTACGCTAATAAAGACCTCTCCGCTTTCGGGGATTGAGTAACCCGCCGCGATTTGGGATTTACCGAAAGCCCTTCCGAAACTGGAGTCGATTCCCATCACCTCGCCGGTGGATTTCATTTCCGGTCCAAGAATCGTGTCGATTCCGGAAAACTTGATGAAGGGGAAGACCGATTCTTTTACGCAAAACTGGGAGGGAACCACCTCTTTGGTGAATCCGAGATCCGAAAGTTTTTCACCCAAAATTACCTTGGTTGCCAGTTTGGCGAGAGGTTTCCCGATGGCCTTGCTGATGAAAGGTATGGTGCGGGAGGCCCTGGGGTTTACCTCGATAACATAAATTTCGTTCTCACGGATGGCGAACTGGATGTTCATCAATCCGATGACTTTTAGTTCCTTTGCCAGGGCAATGGTTTGAGTTTTGATTTCGTCCGCCAACATGGGTGAAATGGAGTATGGTGGCAGGGAACAAGCACTGTCGCCGGAATGAATTCCCGCCTCTTCGATATGCTCCATAATGGCCCCGATGACCACGGTTTCTCCGTCGGATATGGCATCCACGTCGATTTCGATGGCATCCACCAGAAATTTGTCCACCAGGATGGGATGGTCCGGGGAGGCATCCACGGCATGGGCCATGTAATGCTCCAGGCTTTCCCAATCGTAAACGATTTCCATGGCCCTTCCCCCAAGGACATAGGAAGGGCGCACCACCACCGGATACCCGATTCTTTCCGCAATCACCTTTGCCTCCTCACTGGAGGTGGCCGTACCGTTCTCCGGTTGCTTGAGATTCAAAAGATGGAGCATTTGCTTGAACTTTTCCCGGTCTTCGGCTCGGTCGATACTTTCGGGCGAGGTTCCCAGGATTTGAACACCTGCGTTTTTTAGAGGGACTGTAAGCTTGAGGGGAGTCTGCCCACCGAACTGGACGATGATTCCAAACGGTTTCTCCACATGGACGATATTCATCACATCTTCAAAGGTGAGGGGCTCAAAATAAAGGCGGTCGGAGGTATCGTAATCGGTGCTCACCGTTTCCGGATTACAATTTACCATCACCGATTCCACCCCTAATTCCTTTAGGGCAAAGGAGCCGTGAACACAACAGTAATCGAACTCGATACCCTGTCCGATCCTGATGGGACCTCCTCCAAGGATCATCACCTTTTTATTATTGGTGGGTTGCGCTTCGCATTCTTCTTCGTAGGTAGAGTACAAATAAGGGGTGTGGGCCTCGAATTCGGCGCCGCAGGTGTCCACCCTTTTAAATACGGGCCTCACGCCGTTACTGGCTCTTGCCTGATAAACTTCTGTTTCTTGCAGACCTAAAAGTTGGGCGATTCGGCGATCCGAGAAGCCGAGACTTTTGAGTTTTTTTAGATTGCCATTGCAGGCCATGGAAGAGAGAACTTCCGTTCCTTTTCCCTCCGTAGTCTTTATTTTGTTTGAGAGTTCCAATTCCGCCTCCACGATCTCCCTCATATTGTCAAGGAACCAGGCATCAATGTTGGTGATGGAGAAGACCTCTTCCGTGCTCATCCCTAAACGAAAGGCATCGGCGATGAACCAGATGCGCTCCAGGTTAGGGGTTTTTAATTTTTCAACGATTCGTTCCTTTTGCGCCTCGGGCGAAAGATTTTCCTCTTTCGAGGGTTGAGGCTCCAGGCCAAAACTCTTGGTTTCCAGGGAACGAACGGATTTTTGAAGGGCCTCCTTGAAGGTGCGTCCGATGGACATTACCTCTCCCACCGATTTCATCTGGGTGGTGAGGGTTTGGTCCGCTCCGGTGAACTTTTCGAAAGCAAAGCGGGGAAACTTCACCACGCAGTAGTCGATGGTGGGCTCGAAGGAGGCCGGTGTTTCCTTGGTAATGTCGTTGGGGATTTCGTCGAGGGTGTATCCGATGGCCAATTTTGCAGCAATTTTCGCAATGGGAAATCCGGTGGCCTTGGATGCAAGTGCAGAACTCCTGGAGACCCTGGGGTTCATTTCGATGACCACTAGTTCGCCGTTTTTGGGGTTGACACCGAATTGAATGTTGGAGCCGCCCGTTTCCACTCCGATTTCCCTGATGATGCGGATGGAGGCGTCCCGCATGATCTGGTACTCTTTATCTGTAAGGGTTTGTGCTGGGGCAACAGTAATGCTGTCACCTGTATGCACCCCCATGGGGTCGAAGTTTTCGATGGAGCAGATTATGACAACATTGTCGTTGTTGTCACGCATCACCTCGAGTTCGTACTCTTTCCACCCAATCAACGATTCCTCGATGAGAGCGGTTCCTTCCGGGCTCTGATGTAAGGCCCATTCGAGACATTCTTCGAATTCATCTTTATTGTTGGCAACGCTTCCACCGGTCCCGCCCATGGTGAAGGAGGGGCGAATGATGAGAGGGAACGGGATTTCTTTGGTGACCTCCAGGCCTTCCACCTTGGAACTCACGTGGACGCTTTTAGGCACCCGAAGCCCGATTTTCGCCATGGCCTGTTTGAAGAGTTCGCGGTCCTCGGACTTCAAAATGGCCTCCAGTTTAGCCCCGATCATCTCCACATTATATTTCTCCAGAACCCCATTTTTGGCAAGGGCTATACCGATGTTCAGGCCGGTCTGGCCTCCCAAAGTGGGCAGGATAACGTCCGGCCTTTCCTTCTCAATGATCATCTCCACCATCTCGGGAGTGATGGGTTCAATGTAGGTTTTGTCGGCCAAATCGGGGTCCGTCATGATGGAGGCAGGATTGCTGTTGATGAGAACTACCTCGTATCCTTCCTCTTTCAAAGCCTTGCACGCTTGGGTGCCGGAATAATCAAATTCGGCGGCTTGCCCTATGACGATTGGACCGGATCCGATGAGCAGTATTTTTTTAATATCGGTTCGTTTTGGCATGTTTCGATGATAACGGGTTGGTTAAAAAAAAACAAATAAAATGGGGGAATACGGCTGGAATAAAGCGGGTGGAGTTGGCTAGGAGGTGTGGCATGGGGATGGGGAAAGCCATTGGAAATAGACGGGGAAGTAATGGAGTGGTGGAGTAGCGGAGTAGTGGAGTAGTGGAGTAAGGCGGTCAGGAGTTCCTTTTAGGATACAATCGAGTCATTTGCCTTGGGTTTTTCCAATACTCCGGTACTCCAGCGCTCCATTACTCCACCTAAGAATGGTAGCCTTGTCCCGCGAACAGTTGCTAAATTTGGTTATCACCGTGAGCAGAGGCGTAACTACTCAGCCACAAAGGCACCAAGGCACGAAGAGATGAAAGAAAACAAAAATAAAAAGATTTAACAACTAAATTAACGAGAATGACAAATTTTTTGAGGTTTTAATTCGTGAAATGAGTGAATTCAAGCCTTTCCATTTACTCTTCTTTTGGGCGAATCTGCGGAGCAAAATTCGTGGTTTAATCGCCTATTTTTTTCTTTGTGTCTTTGTGCCTTAGTGGCTGAGTAGCTAAGAAAACCCTACCAATTCACGTCCTCCGTCCAGAGTCATGCAGGTCCCGGTAATGAATTCCGACAAATGGGAAGCAAAAAAAAGAACTCCTTTCCCAAGGTCTTCCGGGTTAGCCAGTCTACCCAAGGGTGTCTCAGCCAGTATTTTCTCCTGGACCCAGGGAGGGGCATTGGGAGTCTTTTCGGTTTTGATAAAGCCCGGCGCGATGGCATTGACTCGAACCCCCAGGGGGGCGGCCTCCAAAGCCAGGCTTTTTGAAAATCCCGCCAGGGCCGACAGTGCTGAAGAGAAAGCGGAATAACCGGCAATGGGCTGATTTATTTGTCCACTCAAAATCTGGATAATGGAACCTCCATTATTTTGGTTCACCTGGCGGAGAAAGCATCGACAAGTATGCCAACTGCCCTTGAGAATCACATTCATTTGATCCTGGCATTCCTGCCATGTTGCCTCCGGGAAAGAGCGTCGTGTGATTTTTGCGTGGGCGTTATTCACTAGAATATCTATGTTGCCCATGGAATTGGCGAGCTTTTCGAAAAGATTGTCGATTTCTTCCTCGGAGGAGAGGTCGGCCTGACAAATAACGGCTTTCCCCTTCTTCCCTTCAATCTCCTCCTGAAGTTTTTCAGCGTGATCCTGATTTTTATGAAAATGAAGGGCCACAGCGCAACCGTTTTGTGCAAGAACACGCGCGATACCCACCCCTCTCTCACTTGAAGCGGCGGTGATCAGGGCGGCTTTTCCTTTTAAGAGTTGAGGCATGGATTTGAAGGTGGGTTGAAGGGTTGAATCAGCTATGGATTTTTATTGAGCCCAAAGGCGCTAAAAAAGAACTAAAAGTGTAGTTATTACAGACAGGACGCGGAGAAAAACTTTTTTTAATACTGTTCACAAAGAGTAAAGGAGTTAAAGAGGAAAACCGAAAAATTAAAACATTCTTTTGACCTCCTTACCTCTTTTTCTCTTTGTGAGTATTCTTTATCTTTGTTTTTTCTTGTTACCCGTCACTTGTTACTATTCTTTCCTCTGCGTCCTCAGCGATCTCTGCGTTAAAATTGTTTTTCTTTTTTGTACATTAAAAACTGTGCTGAAAAGTATTACCGCAAGGCTTTATGATTTGCCAGCATTTTTACACGCGCATGTGGAATATTGGGGCTCGCAGGATCTACTGTAAGTTCTCTAAGGCTTGGGTTTACAACTAAATCCATGTCCTCCATGGGCACAGCGCCTAATAACACTTCATCACCGAGAACCAATGCACCTACATAGCAAAATCTTTTCCCAAAACCCACTTTAATAGGGCCTAAATAGGGGACATTCAAGCTTCGGCCATCAGCCACTGAAACTTCTCTCTTCGATTCGGTTTCAAGGTCAAGTTGTAATGCAATATGCTCGGGGATGCAAAGCATAAGAGCACTTGTATCCACAAGAGTCTTAACTTTGACTGCTTCAAAATCGGTTTTCTTTGGGTTACTTAATTCTATATCGGCAAATACATGTCCCATTTGTATCACCTCCATTTAATATTTTTTTTATCTTGACACAGGCATTGGGCAAAGTCTACCACCCAGTCAACTGGAAGTGAAGGGTAGCCGAGGGCGATGCTGCTACCGCAATGGCAACAATGGGGTCGTTGTCTTCATTCGTGAATCACAAAAGGGACCGGCAAATAAGGCCTTCTTGAGTAAAAACATAAGTGAGATGCCTTCGACCACCCCATCTTGAGGTTCCATTGTGCCACCTCAAGTTTTTAAGGTTCCAATTTGGAACCTTAAAGGGTATCCATAAAATCCATTTTTAGCACAACATAGTTTGAGAGTACTTACCCCTTCATAGAACGGGGCCTCTCCTTTGGCTTCAAAACCCTATCCTTGCTACTTGCCGGGAACGCGGGCGTCTCGCCCGCAAAAATGCAGCCGAGACGGCTGCGTTCCCAAAGTGTTCTTCAGTGCCATTAAGTTAAGTTTTTTGGTTTGGGGTTTGATCTTCTTTTGTCCCGGAGGGACAACTGAAAGTAGCCCAGCGATTTATCGCTGGGTCTGCCGCCCGTGGTTTTTAAGTCCCAGAGGGACGGCTGAAAAGAAATTCGGAACGGACGCTGGCGTTCAGTCGTCCCTAAGGGACTTTACTATTTGGGACCTTTACCCAGCAATGAATTGCTGGGCTAATTTCAGTTGTCTCTCTGGGACAAAACCGGAAAAATTTCCTTAATTTAAAGGTAGATGTTTTGTTAATGTAGCAACACGGTTGCTACACTCCAAAAAAAATAACCGCCTGGAAGGGATACCCTATGGAGTGTGGGGACTGTGTCACCACTCTAGACAGACCCCTTCTTCTAGCTTTTAAAGCCGGAACGAGACGAGTGTCGATTTGCCTGGAAATCGTGGATTCCTTACCAGCCAGTTTGTAGTCACCCATGAGAATGGGCTTTACTTTGTGGATGGTAGTTCCTGTCAAACCCATTCCTTTGGGTACCCACCAACTATCTCAACTTATTAAGAAATTACGGAAATACCCCCTACCCGCATATTTGCCAGTGATTTTTGCCCTAGAAAAATATTTGTGGCCTTTTTATTATGTTTTTGTGGTAATTATCAATACAGGTAATTTTTATGGTAAAATAACCACCAAATACCAGATAAAATTTTATACACCTTAATATACTTACCTAACCCCAAATTGAAAAATAAAAAATAGAGATTCGTGAAATTATTTT
>JAJDAS010000064.1 GCA_029261755.1 Nitrospinia bacterium | reverse complement strand
TTCTCTAATGCTCATAGCGATTGTATCCTGTGCTTGGCCACGAAAAAAGCGTTCTCTAAAGCTCTTATCTTTTTCGAGCTTTTCTGCAAGATTTAATTTAATGGATGTGATTAAAGCCATGTGTTTTCTCCTCTCCTTTCTCAACTATTTTTTTATTTTTCTTTGCAAACTTTATGTCATTGGAGCTTGTTGTCCTCGTCTTTTTAAAAAAGGCATGAACAAAACATATCGTCCTGTTTGGCATAAAAATAAATGCGAGACGTGCCTCTTTATTGTCTGCTTTGCCACGCAATTCAAATAAACCAGGTCCCAGAGATTTTGTGAAAGGCTCTCTTAATTCATTGCCTCTTTCTGACAACAAATCTAACCTTCGCACAAGAGCCTCTCGCATCCCTTCACTACAACTATCGAGAAATGAATACACAACATTTTTATATTGCTTAAACTTCCAGTTTTGCATAAATTATCACAAATTTGTGCTATTGTCAAACTGCATACGAGTAGTAGTAGACCATATAAAGGACTGGAATTATTTCACACGATTGAATTACTGAATACAGTAGTTTCATCCTGTTTCCTTTTTCTATATAGATCGCCTAACTCTATTTTTAAAGCCCAAACGTCCTTTTACTAATCGGCATGGATTATTCCAAATTTCCCATATAGAATCAAGCAAGAGATTATAATACTCACTTGCCAACTCTACTACAATATGAAATAATGTTAAATATTACCGGAAACATTATATGCTATGAAAAAGAGAACACTTTCAGGAAAAGAACGGGTCCAAGAATTTAGGACTCGAAAAAAGAAAGGCGATATGCGGCGGGTGGAAATTTACCTTCCTATGGCAACAGTTGAAAAACTGGATACACTCTGTAGGGCAAAGCTGAAGGAAAGATGGGAAGTCATTACAGAACTTATCGAGGGGGAAACTAAAGGATTAGGAGCTAAGCATGGCAAAAAATAAGGCTGCCAAAAAGGCAAAAACAACCAGAAAAAAAAGCATTACAACATTACCAGCTAAGCGACCTAAAAACACCGATAGTAAATTAGTAATCGCTTATAGAATTATGGGGTTGTCACATCAGGAAATAGCTGAACGTGTAGGAGTCTCAAGGCCAGCAATAACGCAATTACTCACGCGATTGGAATTTAGCCAAACTGAATTGAAAAATTTCAGGGAGAACCGGGCGGATTATCTGACCTGGGATCAATTGCGATATAGGAAACACATTACGGAATCCAAGCTAAAGAAAACCGCTCCTGAAAAGCTAAAAAAAATGGAAAAAGACTGCTTTGAAATGGAACGAACTGAATTGGGCAAACAGGGGCAAACCGGAACGATCCTTTTCGCTGATTTGCTCCAAAATGTGACAAATATTCAAATAAAGCACGATTTTCCAGCGATGGAGGATTCCCTATCCACTCATTGCTTGCCCCAAGCAGGCATCAACGGGTTAGGGGTTCCGGTCAATCAGGAAGGGCATAGCCTAACGCCGGACTTAAGTGTCGAAATTGTTGATGGGGAGGAAATTTTTTGGTAGCCTATTTACCTTAAGAAAGGGTATCCAGTACCTTGTTCTCCAAATATCTCGTATAAAGCCCTGCAAAGCCATTTCTGGTTAATTCTTGGCCTAAAATCCTTTCTTTGCAAATCGAAGTTAAGAATTGACCTATTTCACCACTTTTGCTAAAGTTATGGCAAAGTCGATGGTTGGCAATTAGAATTCTTATGTTTTATCAGATTCAAAAGCCCCGCCAACTGTCAAACTAAAAATCATGTTCTTATTTAAAGGGAATATGCTTTTCGCTTATCATTTAGGATTTGAGGATTATTAAAATGCTGAAAAAGCGAATATTTAATTTCAAAAAAATTGATTTTCTCAAGTTTTTCTCTGTTTCTATTTTTTTGTTAAGTTGTTTTTTTGCTTGTACTACCACAACTTTTACGGAGGATCAAAAACCAAAATTATCGCCAACAACAGAAATTCAGTTATCCTCTGGTCAGGTAATTGAATATTTTGGAGAAGGATTTAAAAGGGTCACAAATAAATCAGAAGCGGAATATTACAGAGTTATTACTTATGATGAAAACGGAAGACCTGTTGGAAAAGTAAAAGATTATTACATAACGGGTGAAATTCAGTGGGAAGGTAAAATCTCCTATGTTGATAAAAATGACGATAGTAAGGATATTTATGAAGGATTATCTACAGCATATTACAAAAATGGACAAATAGAAGAAAAAGGTACTTATGTTGATGGCAAGCCCCATGGAGAAGTCGTAGCGTATTATAAAAATGGACAAATAGAAGAAAAAGGAAATTATGTTGATGGCAAGCGAAATGGAGACGTCGTTGGGTATTATAAAAATGGACAAATTAAGAAAAAAGGTACTTATGTTGATGGCAAGATTGAATACTTAAATTACCATGAAAATGGGGAAATAGAACAAAAAAGAAATTATGTTGATGGCAAGCTAAATGGAGAATGTGTAACGTATGATGAAAATGGAAAAATAAGCGAGAAGACCAATTATCTGGATGGCAAGTACCATGGAGAAATTATAAAGTATTATGAAAATGGGCAAATATCTTTTAAAGGAAATCATGTTAATGGTCAGCTAAATGGAGAAATTATAAAGTATTATGAAAATGGACAAATAAAAGGAAAAGTAAATTATGTTAATGGCAAGAGGCATGGGGAATACGTGGCGTATCATAAAAATGGCCAAATAGAACACAAAGGAAATTATGTTAATGGCAAGCCCCATGGAGAAGTCGTTTTGTATCATGAAAATGGTAAATATAAAGCACAGTCAATATTTAAAGATGGAAAAAATATAACTAAATGGTTTATTAGCTGTGACGAATTTGAAAGATGCCAAAATGTTTTCAATGAAAATTTTAAAAACAATGACAACAATTGGCAAATTGGAGATTTAAGTAACTACAGTAGCAAAATTACTGGAAACGGACTTTTGGTTGAGCATGAGTATTCTCAACAAAAGGGGTATCTTAACGCACAAATTATTCACTTACCATTTGACCAAACGAAAGAGTTTACAATTGAAGCGTTGGTTAAGTTTAAGAACGGTAGTGGATCTAAACAATACGGTATTGTTTATGGGTTCCGAGACTGGGATAACTATAACGCCTTTTGGATAAATGCAAATGGGGAGTTTGCTATTGATTGTAAAATTAAAGGTTTAAGTATCGAGACGAATCAATTCAAAGCTTCGGATCACATAAATGTTTATGGAGAAAACAAAATAAAAATTTTCAAAGTAGCATCAGGTAAAGTGTACTATTCGGTCAATGGGAAATTAGTGTATACGGGGAAATCTTTAGGGTTTAGCGGAAACTATTTAGGCTTTGGTTTTAGTGATAGAGTTGATCTTTTATGTAAAAACATAAGAGTCGAGGTTAGTGAGCCAGAAATTGATCCTAATAGCATTGGCAAGCAACCTATAATTGTCAGTGAGTGGAAAGGAAATGGGTCAGGAGTTATTATTTCTTAAAATGGACTTATTGTTACCAATCATCATGTTATTGAGAATGCTCAAGAGATAAAAATAGAAATAACTCAAAACGGCCAGAAAAAATCTTTTAATGCTAAAGTAGTGACAGTTGATAAACAGAATGATTTAGCAATAATTCAAATCAGCGATGTCAAATTTAAATT
>JAJDAS010000063.1 GCA_029261755.1 Nitrospinia bacterium | reverse complement strand
TAATAAAAAAAACTGGCAACAAAGCATTTGCTCGAAAGAAAAAACAAGCAAGTGGCCCTATAGTCTATAGTTATTCGAAAAAACAGTTGGTTTTTGAGCATTTTTTTTGTCTACAAAAAAAATCGCTCAATTTAGGTTTAATATAATTTAGTTTTCGGCTTTAACCGGTGGACTCTACCTGCATTCTTTTGGGACATCCGAAGAAATGTCCCCACGGATCGGGTATCCCTGAAGGAAAGTGCTGCCGTGAGGTCTACAATTCCATCGAAACCGCAGCTATTCCCCTGACTAAAATGAAGGTGGGTAGCAAGGCAAAAATCATCTCCATAAACACTAAAGACGATGGACGAATGCATAAACTCCTGGCCATGGGCCTGACCCCCGGAGTCGAGATCAAGCTCCACCAGCCCTACCCGGCTATAGTGGTTGAAGTGGACCAGTGCCAGATTGCCCTGGAAGAAGCCATCGGTGCAGAAATCAATATCTGGAAACCGGTGGAAGCGGAGCGGTAAAGAATATGGGGGGCGGTCTGGGCTTGGGACCGCCTTACGTTAAAGAAATGGTCCAAATGATGAATGGAGAAATTTCCGTCAAATCCGAGGAAAACAAAGGGGTCGAGTTTACCGTTTCCATTCCCATGCAAACCCCAAGGGTTTGATAAATTTTATGGCTGGCTTGAGTGGACGGATGGAAAGAGCAAAACCGGAGTGATGGAATGATGGAAAAATCCCCATTCCACCATTCCAATGTCCCAATGATGGTGTGTTTCGTGGGCAGCGCATTTAGATTTTTGACCGTGTGAGATAAATTTTCAGGATAGAGGCTAAGGAGCGAATTATGAAGACAGATTCCCCCATTGTTGGGCTGGACATAGGAACCACAAAGGTATGCTGTATCATTGGCGAAATCAATGAAGAAGGTGGCGTGGATATTGTGGGGGTGGGACAGCATCCCTCTTACGGTCTCAGGAAAGGAGTGGTCGTAAATATCAAGGCCACCGTGGAGTCCATTAAGGCCGCAGTGGAAGAAGCGGAAATGATGGCCGGAACAGAAGTCAATTCAGTATATGCCGGCATTGCTGGCGGGCATATCCGCGGGGTCAACAGTCGTGGAGTTATTGCGGTAAAAAACAAGGAAATAACGCAAAGGGATATTGATCGGGCCATTGATTCCGCAACGGCCCATGCGGTTTTCATGGACAGAGAAGTCATCCATGTCCTGCCGCAGGAATTCATGGTAGATAACCAGGACGGAATCAAGTCGCCTCTGGAAATGTTTGGAGCCAAGTTGGAAGTTAGGGTTCACATTGTAACCGGCGCCGTCACATCCGCCCAAAACATCGTTAAAAGCATAAATCAGGCAGGCCTTCATGTGGATGATATCGTTCTACAACCCCTTGCTTCCAGCGAGGCGGTCTTAAGCACGGAAGAAAAAGAAACCGGAGTGGCGCTGGTGGATATAGGCGGAGGAACATCGGATATGGTAGTTTTTTTCAAAGACGTCATCCAACACACATCGGTTTTGGCCCTGGGGGGGGACCTGGTTACCAGCGATATCTCTTCTTGCCTTCCGGCTTCACTCAGCCATGCTCAACAGATCAAACATGATCACGGATGCGCCATACTGGACCTCTTGAAAGGTGATGAGTCTACTTTAGAGGTTCCCGGTGTCGGGGGCCGGGAACCGAGGATTGTTTCCCGCAAGACTTTAGCCGAAATAATTGAGCCGAGAGTGGAGGAGCTGTTTAACCTTATAAAACTGGAGATTGAGTCCTCCGGAAGTGATGATACGCTTTTTTCAGGAATAGTCCTAACCGGGGGAACGGTTATCATGGATGGAATGCTGGAAGCCGCTGAACGCGCCTTCCGGCTTCCAGTTCGCAAGGGATCTCCTAAAGGCGTTGGCGGCTTGCTGGATGTTGTCAATTCACCCATGCACGCCACCGGGGTGGGGTTATTGCTTTATGGACTTAAACAACAGGCAAGTAAAGAGAAGGGCCAAAGGTTGTTATCGGGAAGAAATTTGTTCAACAAAACTCTCTTTCGGATGAAGGGGTGGGTTGATGAGTTTTTTTAGGGCACTTCCAAAAACTCGCTTTTTTTAAGAAACCTACCACTAATTCCCCCTTAATAAAGGGGGTTAGGGGGATGTAAAGAGAGTTTTTGGAAGTGCCCTTTAGTTTTAGTTATTTTTAAAGCGATTCAGCCCAATTCTCGATTACCGGCAGTTGCCGGCAATTGAAATACACCCACCAGGGAAAGACAGCGGCCGCTGGTATACATGGAGCAGAGCCACAAACTGACCCGGGAATACGTGTGTCTCTTCGAAACCCTGGAAAAGAGAAAAAAAAGAAACGTAAAAGCGGCAATAAAACCACTTAGGGAAGATGTCAAAATAATTTTGCATTGTCGGTGTAAGATTTACTTTAGATTCTAATTCGGCAATTCTGACGGCAGATTGCAAAAGAAACGCTTCTGACCAGGAAAGGAAATTTATCCAGCCATTTCTAACAGGTGCCAATTGTGATAAAATCTTTCTATATGTCATCCTCGCAAGTCCTTTGTTAATAAGCTTTTCACGCCCTACCATATCTAAACCAATGGTAACTACTCAGGTGTTCAGACTGAAGGCTGAATGGAAAAGCACTAAAAAGGTTATGAATAGTTTGATTAAGGTATTTCGATATACTTGATTTACTTTAGCCTTCAGTCTGAACACCTTTAGTAGTTACCAAATGTTAATGATTTGCATAAAGGAATTTTCATGGCTCAAATAAAATCAATTTTTTCCCATATCGACACTGATGAAGGCTCCAGGAAACTGGCCTTCGGATGGCTATTATTGGCGATGCTCTCACTGGTTTTTGCGGGCATTTTCGCTCTTTTGCTTGCTGTGAGCCGAACCCCGGGTATCCAAAACTTCTTTGATTCTGGCAGTTTCATTTACACGGCCTTGGTGGTGCATGTTGTACTGGCCATCGTTATATGGTTTCTAGCCTTTTGCGGGGTTTTGTTGTCTTTAG
>JAJDAS010000062.1 GCA_029261755.1 Nitrospinia bacterium | reverse complement strand
TTCCAAAGAGGCAATTTCAACAGCCTCTTTTCCATTTTCGGCAAACAGGATGTGGAATCCGCTTTCTTTCAGCTCTTCCCCCACGGAGTTTCTTACGATTTGACTATCATCAACCACAAGAATTCGTTCTTGCCGCGTTTCCCCGATTTTCACCTCCCTGTCAATGATAATATTGATGAGCTGCTTCGGATCGAAAGGGAGTGGCAATATATAATCTATTCCACATTCGTAAGCATTGAGCCTTTCTGATTTGCTTGGTTTATACGCAAAAAAGACGATTTGAAGAGGACGGGCCGAGGATACCTCTTTTATCTTTGAAGCTTTTTCTATTCCCTGATCCAGGAAAATTAATTGCGGATTCATTTTTTCAATAGTAGCTCCTAATTTACTTTCTTCCGAAGCATCAACGGCATGGAAACGATAGTGAAAGGTTTCCACTGTTTGTTGGATCTTTTCACTCAAGGGCTTTTTTAAGAGAGTCAGGATAGTAAAGCGTGATTTCTTTGTGGAGTTAAACTCTTCTAAGATTTTCACCAACCCTTCTTTGCTTACCAAACCCCGCTGGACCAGTAACTCTCCAATCCGATGTTTATTTTGCGTTTGAAGATCCAGCAAATATTTTACCTGGGAGTTTTTTAGCAATCCCAGGTAAATGGCGGCATTACCAAAATTCACCTGATGTTTTTTCTGGAAATCAAAAATCGTCCCTAACTTTTTTTCATTGATGAACCCTTCTCGAACAGCTATCTCTCCAACCTTATCATGCAGGTAATCCTGCATCTTCAGTAATTTTTCGAATTCCTTTGGAGAAATCCCAAGTTTCTTGATAATAAATTCGCCAATGGGAAGGTTGGTTTTATGATTCATCTTTATACCTGGCAATAGTAAAGAATGTTTTTTCTAAGGTTGGATCGATTACAAGAAAACGATAGCAGAAAATGTTTGGGAAACGATTGGGGAAAGGGTAATAAGTGAGTTCAGTCGGGAGTTTTGGGTGGCTGTAGAAGGTAGAAGGAGTTTAACAACACCCACTTGACGGCGTGTCATCGTTCTTCCCCGACACCTCACCACCACCGCATTCTCGAAACAGGCCAAAATGCTCGTCAAAGCTACCTGTCACTTGGAAAAAATCTTTGAACCTGGTTTCCGACAACATGAGAGCCGTGTTGCCGCAAACCTTTTCGGGTCTGTTCCGCTCAAAGATGTGGGAGCCGTCCAGCTCGAAGCTGGAGGGTGATTCAGAAACATGTCCCTTGTAGGTAGCTATGTGGCCGTAATCCTCACAGGCGTCTTCCAATCCCTTCAACTTCCATAGCCTGTAAGTAATGGAGCAGAAGGTAATGTTGCCCACGGCCTCTTTGACCTCTTCGTTGGTAACCTCCACAACTCTCTTGGATATGATTCTCGGATCGGTGAAACCCACCCTCTTGGCCATGCGTTCAAAATCCTTCACATAAAGCGCTCCCCCCAGACATTCTCCGTACAAAACCGGGTCCCTTTGCAACTGCTCCGGAATTCTTCTATCCGCGTAGATATCGGAAAAATAAAATTCGCCTCCGAACTTCAGCGCTTGGTAGATTTGGCGAAACACGTTTTCCTTGTCTTCCACAAGGTTGATCACACAGTTGGAGACGGCTAAATCCAGTGTCTCGCTTTGGAAATGGTTGCCAAGGTTCTCTATAATATCTTCAATAAACTTTACGTTGGGACTAGAATAACCAAATCGTTTGGTATGTTCCTCCACATATTTTTTGGCTACGCTGATCTGTTCCTTAGTCATGTCGATCCCGTAAACAAAACCATCTTTGCCTACCAGCCTGGACAAAAGATAGCTGTCTCGTCCCGATCCGCAGCCCACGTCTAAAACTTTTAACCCATCCGGATGAAGGGGAATGGGAGAGCCACAGCCGTAGTACTTCGTTTTCACCTCCTCGGCAATATAAGGAAGTACCTTTTTTAGATGCCCTGGAATGGAATCCATGGTGCAGCAAGCCTGAGTCTTTAAGTCGGCAGACCTTTGAAGTTCCTTGGAATAATACTCCTTAACGCTCTCCTTGATGTCCGATTCGCAGGTATTCCCTTCCGTTAATGCGCCATGACAACTACTGCCGTCATTAACCGTACAGGCATAGCAATGTTCGGCGAAGTAAATTTCCGGTGAGAAGTCATGAAAATCGATCTCCCAAAACTTTTTGTCCTCAACCCCCTTTATTTTATAAGACAAGGCTTGGTTGAAGTCACAATCGTAGATATGCCCTTGGTAATCGATGGAGAGCAGGTTTCGGCACATGACGTGTTGCAAGGTTTCGGGATTGAACCTTTTTTTCAGGAGATGGAGGTACCCATCCAATTGATCGTTTTTAGCAAGGTTGTTTTCAAATCTGTTGATGGGTGAATTGACGATGGCTACCAGATTGTTGAAGGAGACGCTGTGCTTATCAAACAAAATTTGCTTGAATTCCTTTTCCAATTGATTTTGCTCGGGCGGGAGGTAATCACCAACGGGATTATGAACCAGATCCAGTTGCAATCCATTGGTTCCATATCCCAAATTATTAAGCTTTCGCAAGACCTTGATACTTCTTTGGAAGGCACCTTTTCCGCGCTGCCGATCCATCAAGTCCTCAAAAACCGCCGGGAAGGAAGCAACGATTCTGACATTGTGCTTTTGGTATAGCTTGATAAAATGGGAATACTCCGGCATATCCAGGACCGTAAGGCTGGTCCTCACCACTAGCTCCTTCCCAACCTTTGAAAGCTCTTCGATAAGCATGGCACAGTGGGGATTCAGCTCCGGCGTCCCGCCCGTCAGCTCCACCTTTTTGATTTCCAAGGAGGAAAGCTTTTCGATAATCTTTTTGGACGTTACAAAGTCCATGTTTTTTTTGCCGTTGGGCGAAGCCCCAACATGGCAGTGAGAACAAACCTGATTGCACTTGTCGCCAAGATTGATCTGAACCAGTTCAATCTTTCCTTTTCGGGCGTGGATGTTATCCAAAGTTGCAGTAGTATTGGCCATATATTTTTTAGCCTTTCTCTGTGTTCTACGTGTTCTCTGTGGTGAAATTGGTTTGAAAGATTTTACTTTTTCAAAACCCCTTCTACTTCCAGAATGATCTTTACCTTCTCCCCAACCACCAGACCACCTGTTTCAAGAATCTTGTTCCAGGTGAGCCCAAAATCACTCCTATTGATTTTAGTTTCCAGGGTAAAACCGGCGCGCTGATGACCCCATGGGTCTTTTACCGCTCCGAGAAATTCGCCTTCCAGTGTCACTGTCTTGGTGGTCCCACGGATGGTTAAATCCCCAGTCAAAGCAAGTTCGTTTCCCGACGTTTTTCCTTCTTTCAGAACAAACTTCATTTTCGGGAATTTTTCTGCGCTGAAGAAATCGGGGGAGCGAAGGTGGGCATCCCTTTTCTCGTGATTGGTGTTGATACTGGCCGTTTTGATTTCGGCTTTGGCAGACTTCACCGTTTTGGCTTTTTCATCAAATTCAAAGCTACCGGAAAAGTCGGTGAAATTTCCTTTCACATTGGAAATCACCATGTGTTTCACCGAAAATCCTACATAGGTATGGGACGGATCGATATCATAACTCCCTCCAAATGCCGGAGACACAAAAAAACAAAAAGAGATGGTGAATATGGCAAGTGTTTTATTCATGGTTTTCCTCCTAATAAATAGTTAAAAAAAATGGAGCCGTTCACAGGATTTTCCCTAAGAATGTGAAAGCACGAGGCTCTAGTGCCTTCATTGAACCTTATCAAAAACACGAAAAAGAGTCAAAAATTTTCCACATAAAAGGGCTGTTCTGTTTTAGATTGCTAATTCGGGGTGTCAGATTCAAGATTGGCCTGGGTTTTAAACTCTTTTCGTCCCTTCGTCTCCTCGTCCCTCTTTCTTTTCCGCCCAGCGAACTGGAAGAACTGCAAATGAATCCTGTGTCTACTTTAAGGTATAATTGCGCTCATGCCAATGGAAAATATTATCAGTTTAATAGGATTTTTCGTTATGCTGGGCGTGGCCTTTGCGTTTTCGGAAAATCGTGGAGCGGTTAATTTGCGTACCGTGGGGATGGGAGCCGGTTTGCAGGTGTTTTTCGGCTTTTTTGTTTTCTTCACGGCCCTGGGCAAATCAGTGTTTGAATTTCTAAACAGGGTGGCTATTAAACTTTTGAGTTTCGCGGATGTTGGCGCCAGGTTCCTTTTCGGGCCCCTCGCCTTGGCGCCGGGAGAGGAAGGTTCTCTTGGTTTCATTTTCATGGCCCAGGTACTTCCTCTAATCATCTTTTTTTCTTCCCTCATGGCCGTACTTTACCATTTGGGAATCATGCAGAGGGTTATTGCCTTCTTTGCGACCATCTTCACGCGGTTCATGAAGTTGAGTGGGGCAGAGTCCTTATGTGCTTCCGCCAACCTTTTCGTCGGATTCGAATCGGTCCTCACCATTCGTCCCTTTGTGGAGAGCCTGACCCGCTCTGAGCTTATGGTGGTGATGACCGCAGGCATGGCCACCATTGCCTCCAGCGTTTTTGGAGCTTATGTGAAAATGCTTAGCCCATATTTTCCCCATATCGCCGGACATCTGATTACCGCCAGCATCATGTCCATCCCGGCTGCCGTGGTCATGGCGAAAATTTTAGTGCCCGAGACGGAAACACCACGTACTCAGGGCCACATTCCCGTGGATAAAAAAAAAGATAGCTCTAACGTGATGGAGGCCGCTGCGCAGGGCGCGTCCGAGGGGGCCATGTTTGCCTTGAATATCGGGGCGGTTCTCATAGCATTCGTTGCCCTGGTGGCCTTGGCAAACTATTTTGTAGGGCTTACGGGAAATGGAATAACGTCCTTGACCGGGCTTTCGCTGGATTGGTCTCTTCAGGGATTGCTTGGTCTATTGCTTTGGCCTTTTGCCTGGATTATGGGTGTTCCCGCATCCGACTGCTCGACTATTTCCAGGTTGGTGGGAGAGAAAATTATCCTGAATGAATTCGTTGCGTATACAAATTTCGCGCAAATGTTAACGGAAGGGGCGCCCTTGTCACCTAGGTCTGTTGTAATTGCTTCTTACGCCTTATGTGGTTTTGCTAATTTTTCCTCGGCCGGAATGTGGATCGGCGGCATTAGCTCCATTGCCCCGAAGAAGCGGGGAGAGTTGGCCGACCTGGCCTTTAAAAGCATTATCGGTGG
>JAJDAS010000061.1 GCA_029261755.1 Nitrospinia bacterium | reverse complement strand
ATCTTCTTTCACGATGAAACGGGAAAATGGGGTTTTATTCAAAAAAGATCGTTCCACTCCCAATAGAGCGCAGGCAGTTAGATTGGCCTCCAGGATCAATCCTTTTTCGCTAATGGTGAGGTAACCCACGGGGGCAAAGTCGTACAGGTCTGAATATTTATCGCGAGTCTCTTCCAGTTTCATTTGAGCGCGGCGTAGTTCTTCGTTTTGCATCTCCAGTTCAATTTGATGTGTTCGCAGTTCCTGGAACAGTTTCACGGCTTCATGGGGGGACATCTTGGGGATGTCCAGGAGTTCATCCTTCAGACGGGCCTCGGCCTGTTTTCTTAGTTTATCCATTTCCTGGGTCATGAACTGTTTCCTTTACCGATTAAACAAAAAAACTGAAATTAAAACCTATCCCACGAACTAAACTACGTTACACGAAAAAAATAAATTATCTAGCCCACGGAACACACGGAAATGCATGGAAGAGTCCTTATTTGTTTTGTTCTGTGTCTTTCCGTGTGTTCCGGGGGCTAGATAGGTTTAAGCGGTTTTTCTAATTCTTTCAAGTTCTTTTTTAATTCGAGTATCCTTTCCTCTCTTCCCATGGTTATTTTTTGGAACTTCTCCAGCTCTCTGTTTTTCTTTGTTAGCCGCTTATTGGAACTTTCCAGTTCTTTTAAAAGAAGGTCCCGTTTAGCTTCAGCGCTCTTGCGTCGGGTAATATCGATGATGGCTGTCCTCCATTGTGCCGACTCGTCCATATCCGGGGATACTACGGTTTCTAGTTCCGCCCAAAACTGGAGCCCATCCTTTCCTAATAATCTCAATTCGCATGCCCGGCATATATTTTCTTCAAGAAGATATTTTCTGTGAAGGTAATAGGCATCCTGATCTTCTTTTACAATGAAACGGGGAAAGGGCTTTTTAAGCAAAATGTTTCTTTCCACGCCCAATAGGGTGCAGGCAGTTAGGTTGGCCTCCACGACCAATCCTTCTTTGCTTATGGTAAGGTAACCCACGGGGGCAAAGTCGTACAGGTCGGAATATTTGTCTCGCGCTTCCTCAAGTTCCAGTTGCGCCCGACGCAGCTCCTCGTTTTGCATCTCTAGTTCTATCTGGTGTGTTCGTAGTTCCTGGAACAGTTTTACGGCTTCATCGGAGGACATGCTGGGGATGTCCAGGAGTTCCTCCTTCAGCCGGGCTTCGGCTTTTTTTCGTAGTTCATCTATTTCCCGGGGCATGAATTATTTCCTTCTTAATTCACAAAAAAAAACCAATTTTAACGCAGAGTTCGCAAAGGACGCAGAGAAAAGATAAAAAAATATTTTCTCTGCGATCTCTTCGTTCTCCGCGCCTCTGCGTTAAATTATTAATGTTTTTGCATTTTTGGTTTTTTTGTGTCTTTGTGACTTTGTGGTAAAAGGTTTCAAATAAACGAGTATTGATTTTAACCCCGAATAACCGGGATGATCCGCTGAAGTTTTTCAACAAGTTCCGGCAACTCATAAGGTTTTGGCATAACATCGCAAAAGCCATATTGCCTATAGTCAGACATGATAGCTTCGTTACAATAACCGCTGGAGACAATGGCCTTCACATGAGGATCTATTTCCATGAGTTTCTTTATCGTCTCCAAGCCTCCCATTCCGCCGGGAATGGTTAGATCAAGAATAACCACATCATAGGGAAGCTCCGATTTTATGGCTTTTTTATATAGCGCCACTGCCTCCTCGCCATTGCCGGCAAGGTCCACATCAAACCCTTCCATGGGCAGCGCTTCGCCAATAAAAATTTTGATGTTTTCTTCGTCGTCCATGAACAAAATTTTCCCTTTAACCTTGGCAGAGCCTTTTTTTTCGTCTTTTGTTTTAACGTGGGAGAGAACCGGTTTTTTCAATATTTTCTCCCTGGAGGCAGGGAGGTATATGCAAAAGGTCGTCCCCTCTCCTGGCTCGGAATCCAAGGTAATGATTCCATCGTGTTTTTTAATAATGGAATAAGAGGTGGCAAGCCCCAGACCGGTTCCTTCTTTCTTGGTGGTGAAATAGGGATCGAATATATTCGGAATAATTTTTTCGGGTATTCCCGCGCCATGGTCTTTAATACATATCTTGACATATTTTCCCTCGGGGAGGGGAGGGGCCTCTTTTGCACCCAGGGAAACATTTTCCGCTTGCGCCAGAAGCAATCCCCCCTTTGGCATGGCCTGGCAGGCATTGATGATTAAATTGTGAAGGACCTGATTCAATTGTCCTTTGTCTACTTCAACGGGCCGGAGGTTTTCAGGTATCATAATCTCACCCTGAACATTGGATCCACTCAGGCAAAAATGGATGGACTCTTTGAGTAGACCGGAAATATCACAGGTTTCCTTCACCGGAGAACCTCCCTTGGCAAAGGTGAGCAATTGCTTTGTCAGAGATTCTGCTTTTAAACAAGCGTTTTCAACCCTGTGAAAATATTCATTTACAACGTCTCCAGGGGGTAACCTCTTTTTTGCAAGATAGAGTTGGCCCAGGACACCGATTAAGAAGTTGTTGAAATCATGGGCAATACCTCCGGCCAGCAGGCCCACCGATTCCAGCTTATGGGCTTTGAGAAGCTCTTCCTCCATCCTTTTGCTTTCGGTGATGTCGGTTATTACCGAAGTAAATCCGGTCAACTCTCCTTTTTCGTTATGCCGATAATCCCAGTCCACCCGAACATCTATGATTCTACTGTCTTTTCTGGCATTTTTTGAAAAATAGGGAGTTGGCTTTGGTTGTTCTTTAACCAGGGTCGCCAGGTAAGCGGGAAGGTTCTCCCGTTCCGAGACGGAGGCCATGAATGCCCAGATTGGTTTTCCTATCAGTTCTCCGGGAGCGTATCCCAATATTTTGTGATGGGCGGAATTGCTGAAGGTGATAATGCCGGACAGGTCGTTCTCTTGGATGCCATAAGGAATAGTTTCGAGTAGCAACCGGTAGTTTTCTTTGCTTTGCTTTAGACTTGCTGCCGACTGTTCATGGTCGCCTATTTCCTGAAGGAGTTTTTTATTGGACTCGGCCAGTTCCTCGGCGCCCTTCTTGAACCTTATTTCCAGTTGCTTCCGCAAGGTGATTTCCGTTATGGAAGTGAGGATCTTGATATTTCCTTCCGAATCCTCCTTAGGGATGCTATCCAGTTGCGCATAGAGCTGGTCCCCGTCTTTTGGCGTGATTCGCAGCTCGCAGGTCTGGCGCTCTTTATTCTCAAAGATCAGCTTGCGATGATGGTAATAGGTTTCCTGATCTTCTTTCAGAATGAAACGGGAAAGGGGTTGTTTTATTAAAAGGGTGCGCTCCACTCCCAATAGGGTACAAGCCGTGAGGTTGGCCTCCAGGATCAGCCCTTTCTCCCCAGTAGTCAGGTAACCCACAGGGGCGAAGTCATACAGGTCGGAATATTTGTCGCGGGCTTCTTCAAGATCCAGTTGAGCGCGGCGCAGCTCCTCGTTCTGCATCTCCAGTTCTATCTGGTGCATTCGCAGTTCCTGGAGCAGTTTTACGGCTTCATCGGGGGACATCTTGGGGATGTCCAGGAGTTCCTTCTTCAGCCGTGCTTCTGCTTTTTTTCGTAGTTCATCTTTTTTCTGGGGCATGGGTAATTTCCTTTGCCGATAAAACAGAAAAAAACTAAAACCAAAACCTAGCCCACGGAACACACAGAAATACACGGAAAGGTCTTTATTTGCTTTTTTTCTGTGTCTTTCCGTGTATTCCGTGGGCTATAGAGCTTTTAGCGCTTCCTCACCAGCGTAATGTTGCTAATATCGCGTTCCGTTGTGGCGACGGCTATGGGTTTGCCATACTTGTCCATAATTTTCGTCACGGTGAGCCACACATCCAACCGTCTGCCATCCTTAGTCAGCCGTTGGGTTTCAAAGGATTTAACTTCTGCTTTGCGGATTTTTTTCATGAAATTCACGGTCTCCGTCTTTTTAATTTTCGGAACGAAATCCGTGAGATTCATCTCCTTCGCCTCTATTTCCGTATAGCCGTACATCTTTTTGGCGCCACGGTTCCACTCCAGAATATCGCCATTAAAATCCAGCACCGTTATGGCGTCGTTGGAGTCTCTCAACACGGTTGCCAGCCTTTGTGCCCATTCCGCTTCTTTAATTTTGGTGATATCTTCAAAAGTTATTACCACGCCGTCGATTACATTGTTGACGGTGCGGTAAGGCCGAAGCCGCATGAGAAAAAAATGGCCTTCTTTGTCCTCCACCGTTTTTTCTATGGGCATCAGGTCATCAAGTACCTTTGCTGCTTGCTGGTCCAGGTTCGTGCCGAGAAGGGTGGTGGCAAAATGCTTGATGGGGCGACCGGAATCCGAACCCGACAGGGGGATTATTTTCGTGGTCTTTGGCGTAAAACGCTGGATGCAGAGTTCGGTGTCCAGGAAAATGGTGGCGATGTGGGTGCTGTCCAGCAGATTTTTCATGTCGTCATGGGTCTTGTCCAATTCCTCAATTCTGCCCTGGAGTTCCGCGTTGACGGTGGTGGATTCCTCGTTAAGGGATTGCAGCTCCTCTTTGGAGGTCTCCATCTCCTCATTGGTGCTTTGCAATTCTTCGTTGGTGGATTGCAGCTCTTCGTTGGTGGATTTCAGCTCCTCGTTGGCGGTTTCCAACTCCTCGATGGTGGATTGCAGGTCCTCCTTGGTATATTGGAGTTCAGCCTCCAACTCCTCAACCGTTTTGGTTTCCTTATTGGGCGGGGGGAGGAGCTTCTTCTCTTTTGGGTGTTTTTCGAGGCCGGTCTCATTAAAAATAACCATCATTAAATTCCGGGCGGCACCCAGTTCAAAAATCGGTTTAACCGTAAGGTTCAGATACAGGTGGTCCCCGTTATGTCGAATCCGTATGCCTTTTAGAGCCACCTCCCTCTTTTGGAGATCCACTTTGCGGATGGCGGCGGACAACTCTTTTTTTAAGCCCGGCCTTGCCATTTCCAGGATATTAACGCTGATTTTCCCCTCTGCGGGTTCCAGGAACCTGCCGGTACGGCCGTGGATGTAAACGATATTCAGATTATTTTCAATAATGGCGCAGGGCGGGACATCGCTTTGTTTTAGGACCGCTTCCAGCAGTTTGATGCTGTCTAACTCTTTGGCCTTTTTCACCGAGGCGGGAGGCTTTATTTCCTCGTCCTGCCTTTCCGGCTTGCCCGGGGGAAACTCCAGTGCCTGGAGCCCGCTCACCGGCCCGTTAGAGAATATCTTTAATTTTTTTTCCAAGGGCTTGAATAAGTCCAGGGACTGGCCAATGGTTTCCGAAGTGCCAAGAAAAAGGATGCCCCCTGGTTTCAGGCTATAGTGAAAGATGGGCAATAGCTTCTTTTGCAGTTCGGCATCCAGGTAAATCAGCAAATTCCGGCAGGAAAGCAGGTCCAGCTTGGTAAAGGGGGGGTGCTTGATAAGGTTCTGGGGGGCAAAGATCAGCATCTCCCGGATATTTTTTTTTATCCGGTAAGCGCCGTTGTCCTCTTTCCCAAAAAAACGCTTCAAACGAACCGGGGAAATATCCACTGAAATACTGGGAGGATAAAGGCCGGCGCGGGCCGTGTTAATGGCGTCTTCGTCAATGTCCGTGCCGAATATTTGAACGTTAAAGGAATGTTTTGACTCCTCCATTAATTCACTCAGGAGAATGGCCAGGGAATAGGCCTCCTCCCCGGTACTGCATCCGGGGACCCAAGCGCGAAAATGATAGCCCTCCGATTTCTCCCGGAGGAGCTTGGGCAGGGCCTTTTTTTTGAGGAACTCAAAGGCCTCGGGGTCCCTGAAAAAATTGGTGACGCCGATGAGGAGTTCCTTGAACAGGATGTCCACCTCCCTTTCGCTTTCCTGGAGGTGGCGTACATAATCGTTGATATGTTCAATTTGATGGACCTTCATCCGTCTTTCAATCCTGCGGCAAATGGTATTCTTCTTATAAAGGGTGAAGTCGTTTTTTGTCCGCGAGCGGAGGACTAACAGGACTTTTTGCAAGGCGTTGGGGAGGGAATCCAGGGAATTGGTTCCCATGGGAAGAATCCGGGGGCCGGTGTGCTTGGTATATTGGATGAGTTGTTTCGGCATCTTTTGCGGGGACAGGACATAATCCGCGAGATTGGTGGCAATGGCGCTTCTGGGCATCCCGTCATATTTGGCGGATTCCTCATCCTGGACCATGGCCATTCCACCCTCGCCTTTGATGGCCTTCAGGCCGAGGGTCCCGTCCGTTCCCGTGCCGGAAAGAATAATACAAATGGCGTTGGCGCCCTGGTCCTGGGCCAGGGATCGGAAAAAGGAGTCTATGGGCATATTAACGGCGCGGGGTTGCGTGAACTCCAAGAGCTGAAGGACCCCGTTCAGTATTCGAAGATCTTTGTTGGGGGGGATAATGTATATGTGGTCCACTTGGACTTTCATGCCGTCCTTTGCCTGCCTGGCCTCCATTTTTGTCCGGTTTTGTATCAGTTCCGGGAGGAGGCTCACATGGCTTGGGTCCAGGTGGGCCACCAGGATAAAGGCCATGCCGCTGTCGGAGGGCATAGATTTAAAAAAGGCTTCATAAGCCTCCAGCCCTCCGGCGGAGGCCCCGATGGCGACGATGGGGAAGCCTTTTTGATCAGGTTCCTTAAGGAGAGCTTTTTTTTTGGAGGCAGGGGCTTTGGGTTTTGCCTTTTTTGAGGTAATCTTCTTTTGGGTCTTAACCTTTTTAGCGGCGCTTTTGGGGCTTGTTTTACGGGAATAAGTCTTTGCTTTTGCTATTTTAGGGGCTTTGGTTGCGGTTGATTTTTTGGCGGACTTTGCGCCGGTTCCCTTCTTTTTTTTGGCCATGTTTATCCCTTTCTAATGAAACTTGGGAATCCGACGAACAGGATACAGTTGAATATAATTAATT
>JAJDAS010000060.1 GCA_029261755.1 Nitrospinia bacterium | reverse complement strand
TTTAGGAGGGGATGGAAGGGCTAAGGCAAGAATGACTCGAGGCTTGTCATGTGGTGGGCTGTAGGTCTCATTTCGGATGTCGCCAATGACCCCTTTCTTGGCGAGGGTGGTGAGTTCCACGTCCCAAGACATGCCCTCATTGTTGAGGATTCGGAGCTTATCTCCGAGCTTCAGGCGCAGTATATTTCTGATCTGGAACGACTCATGAGGGGAAAAAAGTACTTTGCCGTCTTGTACCTGTTCGGAGGAAATAAAAAAACGGTTCAATTTTTTTGGGGGCAGGAAAAAATATTTTAGTTACTTACATGTTGATTCTGAGAATCCGTCTCTTACAATGCAAAAATCTTTTAAAATCAAAGACTTTGAACCACGAATTCCATTTATTTCACAAATTAAAGATTTAATTATTAGTGTAATTCGTGCAATTCGTGGTTCAGAAGGTTTTTGTTTTTTTGTGCCTTTGTGACTTCGTGGTTCAAGAATTTCAAGTATCTTTGGTTAGATTTTAGATTTGGTGATTTTAGATTTGAGGTATATTTTTAAATTTAAACAAAAACCTACCGCAAATCTGAAATGCCTTTTGGGCTTACTTCTTTTTGACGTCAAGAACCTCATACACCATAACGCTTTGTGCCTTTCCCTTTAGCTTGGAATGGCCTACTTCCTTGAATTCAAAATCATCCTTCACAAGACTGTAGGTAGATTCCCCTATAAAGACGGAATTGGTGTTAGCCATGGTTTCCAGTCGAGAGGCAATATTTACCACGTCCCCAAGGACCGTATAATCCACCCTTTTTTGGGATCCGATGTTCCCGGCCACCACTTTGCCGCTATTGATTCCAACCCGAATCCCGAATTGCCGTTCAGGCAGTTTCCCCGACATTAATTTTTTGTGGGTTCGGATCATGTCCAGTGCAGCGTTCACGGCATTAAAGGCGTCGTTTTCATAAGAGATAGGTGCGCCGAAAATAGCCATGATGGCGTCTCCGATGAATTTGTCCAGCGTCCCTTTGTTCTCGAAAATTGCTTCGGTCATCTCATCAAAGTATTCGTTCAAAATTTCAGAGATTTCAATGGCGCTGAACTTTTCGGACAAAGAGGTAAACCCCTTGATATCGGAAAAGAGGATGGTGGCTTCTTTTTCCACGGCGGCGAAAAGAGAATCCGAACTGGTCATGATCATATCGATGACATCAGGTGAATGGTATCTCTCCAGGTTGTTGCGAAACTTGATTTCTTCCCTGATATTTTCGTTCAAGCGAATATTGTCTATTCCAATGGCAGCCTGGTTGGCTATGGCGGAAAGAATTTGCAAATCGGTTTCCTTGAATCCCATAAGGCTGTTCTGATTGTCGATATAGATCAGGCCCATGAAATCCTCATCCTTCCAAATGGGAATGCACATCATGGCTCGGATAACCTGCATAATGACACTTGCCCCCGATGCGAACCGGTCATCCGACTGGGCATTGGAAGAAATGATGGCTACTCCTTCGTTCAAGACCTTGTTGGTAATGGTTTTGCTCAATTTGAAGTTCTTGTCACCGGTACTGACTTTGAAATTGAAGGTTTCCAATTCTTCGTCTTCATTTTTCAATTGGATTGCGATTCTTTCCGCCTGCACCACTTTTTCCACGTTCTCGATGAGTAAGGAGGAAATCCCCTTGATATCCTTGATATTTAATAGCTGTTTTCCAATGTTATAAAGGATTTCAAGGTTCTTATTGACGCCTTCCACATGGGTGATAGCCTGGGATCTTTCCTGGTCTTTAACTTCAAATTCGGTGGCTTTTTTCACAAGGTCGCCCACCGGCAGGAAAAAGGTATGTTCCTGGTCTTCTATACCTATTTCTCCATTTGCATCTTTTTCCGGGGGTGGTGGAGGTGCTGGTTTAGCGGGCGCCGCTTTGGGAGTTTTTTGAACGGGAGGAGATTTGGAATCCTTATCGGCGTCGCTCCGGACAAAAATAATGGAGTGACTTCCTATTTTGATTTCGATTTGAGGGGATAGTTCCTGTTTTTCACGGATTCTCTTGTCATGAAAAAAAATCCCGTTGGTGCTGTTTAAATCATAGATGGAATATGTCCCGTTTTCGAAGCGGATAGAAGCATGGTAGCGCGACATCTCCGAGTCGTTGATAACGACATCGTTGTCACTTTTTCTTCCGATGGCAATAACTTTTTTCTGGAAAGAAAGCTTTTTTTTATTGCCTTTTGGATCCACTACTACCAATTCAACCATGGGAAACCTTTTTTACAAAAAAGTCCAAAACTCACTAGCCAGGGATTCAGGATCTTCTTCCCTTTGCCATTCGGGTGCATTCAAGAAATATTTTGCATCTATCCTGAAAAAAACAGTGCGTATTTTAACATAATATGGGGCGGTATCGAAATACTCTGGGGTGGTTTGAAGGCAATTGTCTTGTTAATAATTGATTTTTATAGTGGTTTATTGTAACTTTAACAATTGGTTTTTAAATGAAAAAGAGTATTTTACCCTAAAAAAAACCCCCGGATACTTTTCACCCTAACAAAGGTTTTTTGACCTAACATGTCAACTATAGTAGGAATCATTGCGGGAGTAAGCCTTCTTTTTATCGCCATTTTTTCCAAAGGAGGCATAGGGACTTTCCTAGATCCCGCCTCTGCCGCCATTGTTTTGGGCGGAACCCTTGGCGCCATCTTTACCGCTTATCCCCTCCCCAGGGTTTTCAGAGTCGCGAAGGTCATAGGCCAAATTTTCAAGAAAGATATTCAACAACCCTCATGGGTAATCGCTATGATGGTCCGTCTTTCCCACAAGGCCAGGCAGAAGTCTCTCCTGAGCCTGGAAGAAGATATGCGGACTATTAATAACCGGTTCATTCGACACGGACTGGAAATGATCATCGACGGTCATCCCGGCGATCTGATTCGCGACGTCCTTATGACGGAGTTGGAATTGGTCCGGAGCCGCCACCGTAATGGAGCCAGTATTTTTGTTTCCGCCGCTAAATATGCCCCGGCCTTTGGAATGATCGGTACCCTTATCGGCCTTGTGGCCATGTTGAAAAGCCTTGGAGGAGGGACGGAACAAGGTGCGAACGCCCTTTCGGGGCTGGGAGACGGCATGGCGGTGGCCTTGATCACTACTTTTTATGGGTCCATGCTTTCGAACCTTTTCTTCTCCCCTATGGCGGACAAGTTGAAGAACCGGTCCGACGATGAAGCTTTGAGCACCACCATCATTATCGAGGGACTCATTATGATCCAATCCGGTATGAACCCTCGTATTGTGGAAAAGAAGCTCAATTCCTACCTGCCTCCTCATCTGCGGGCGCACCATTATGACAAAATGGTGAAAAAAGCCAAGGGGTCGGCACCACCACCTAAACCTGTGGTGGAAGATGACGTGGATGACGATTTTGATGATTTCGATGATGATTTTTAGTCCGGGATAATAGTTCAAGAAGCCAGGTGACCATATCTTTTGAATTCTCACCACCTTGGACCCGGATAGATAGCTTCTAACAGAAAAACTTCCAAAATGAACCACTAAGGTTGACAAGAAAACAGGAAAACCCACATGGCCCAAAGAAGGCGGGAAAGCGATAAAACATTACAATCGGAACTCGGTATCGAGGATGATAAGGTAGACCCGTGGATCGTTACTTACGCGGATATGATGTCTCTGCTTCTCGCTTTTTTTATTCTCCTCTTGGCATTGGGAGATTTTGATCCGGGAAAATTTGATGAAATGCTGAAAAAAATGAGTGAGGCCCTGGGAGGCATGGAGCAGACAACTCAGGAGACGGTGGATAAAACCCAGGAAGTGTACAATGAACTGGAAAAACTCATCAAGGACGAAAATCTTACCCAGGATGTGGAACTGACCTCCGATACCCGTGGCATTGTCCTTTTCGCGAAAAGTGGTGTTATGTTCCAACCGGGGAAGGCAACGTTGCAAAAAGACGCGAAATATTTCCTGAACAGTGTAGGGGAAATTCTAAAAAAAGCTCCGAATAAAATTCTGGTAGAGGGGCATACCGACGATGTCCCCATCAAAACGGAAAAATTCCCATCTAATTGGGAGCTCTCCTCCGCCAGGGCCGGAGCCATCATAAGATATTTTATTGAAAAAAGGGAGATCACCCCCGCCCGCTGCCAGGCCGTGGGTTACGCCCAGTATAAACCCCGCTTTCCTCCCATCCCCGAAAACCGGCCAAGAAACCGGCGGGTGGAAATTATCCTCCTCCAGAAAAAATTCTGACCTCGTTCTCTCATGAATAAAAAAAAAGCTGCCGGGCGTTTCCACACCCGACAGCTTTCATTTATTCTATTTTTCCAACAAGCGGTTTATCTGGTCTCCATACCTGCCGGCTGACGTGTAACCTGGGAAGCTATCAGCTCTCCATCATCCGCCACCAGTTTGTGCCATACGTTTTTTCCCGCCAACACGGTGTTTTCCGTACCAACTTTGAAAGATTGCTCTTCTCCTCCGTCTTCCTGCAAGGAGAAAGTACCGGTTCCTGATTGGACGGTAAAGATTTGGTCTCCCGTGGGATGCCTATGCCAATCCAGAACCTGGCCGGATTGAAAATAGTAGGTGTCCATGGTCAGGTCATCGGTCTTTATCTGGTTCACCTTGCTTGGAGCGGTACCATCCGCGTGGGCTTTTTTCTCAATAATGTTTACACAAGACAAATAAGTCACCTCCCTTCAAAAACTTGTCATTAGTTTACCTGAAAAACGATTTTGCCTTCTTCTGATGAACATTGTAGCGCAATCGATTCAAAAAAAGTATTCTGAAACCGGTTTGCTTGCAAACTCAGTGACTCCAACTATTGCTTAATCGCGGGAACGGGAACAAAACTCTCGTGTGAAAGAGACTTAAAACGCTTAAATATCAGGTTTTTCTTGACAAAACTGCATAGGTTTTGATAGCATTTCAGGCAATTTTGAGCAGAATTTTAATACTTTCAGGGGGAAAGAAAAAATGGCAAAAAATTTTCTTGCACCAGCGGAAACGGCCCAGGCTTTTATAGCAATAGGGGATTACAAGACGAAAATGCCTGTGGCCAAGGTAATGGTCTCTTCTTTTCTGGCGGGCGCTTATATCTCGTTTGCGGCCCAATTGTTGACTAAAGTGACTCACGACATGGCTCCAATCTTCGGCGTTGGGTTTTCCAGCTTTATTGGTGGCTCCGTGTTTGGTCTCGCCCTGGTGCTTGTTCTGGTGGCTGGATCGGACCTCTTTACCGGCAACACCCTCCTTTCCATGGGTTGGTTGAACGGAAACCTGAATACCGGCCAGGTATTAAATAACTGGACTTTGGTTTACATAGGAAATTTTATTGGCGGACTCTTCATGGTCTGGATGATGTATACCACCAATATATGGGAAGGGCATGGAGGCTTGATAGGCGCCAAGGCAGTGGCCCTCGCTTATAAAAAGACCCACCATACCTTTATGGAGGCCTTTGCAAGGGGGATCGGCTGTAACTGGTTGGTCTGCCTCGCTGTAGTTATCGTGGCCGCCGGACAGGACACCGCTGGCAAGATCATGGGTGCTTGGTTCCCGGTCATGGCTTTTATCGCAAGCGGATTTGAACATTGTATCGCAAATATGTTCATCATCCCAGCGGGAATCGTTGCCAAGGCCAACCCTGTAGTTGCTAAGGCGGTTATGGAACATCACCCCAATTGGGACCTAAACTCTCTTAACCTCTACACCTTTTTTATGAAGAACTTGTTGCCCGTAACCCTGGGTAACATCTTCAGTGGTGCGGTATTGGTTGGCGGTATTTACTGGTTCTTGTATGTAAAAGACGCCAAACTGGATAGCTAAGAGAATCCTGGGAAGGGCTCCGTTCATCCAAACTTACGCAGCAATAATCCAAAAGCTTATTAAAAAACAGGAGATTCAAAATGGAAGTGCCTCAGGAAACTTTGGAAGAGTTGAGAAATGAACATAATGAATTTGTGGAGCTTCTAAAACAAACCAACAAGAAGCTGGACAAACTGGTTGAGATTATGGAAGAAACAAGGGAAAAGCCCACTGATATATCCATGTAGCAGAGGATTTCCTGTTACTTCCAAGCCTCCAACAATTTTGCCAACGATCTAATAAGCCGGATTTGGGTATAAGTATATTTCCCATTTCCGGCTTTTTTTGTTATTCTCTCAGTTCGACTTTTAAAGCCTTTAAAATCACAAACAAGACAAATTTCACCGCAGAGTTCGCAGAGAACGCAGAGAAAAGATTAAAACAAAAAAAGAATTATTCTTTTGGTTTATTCTTTTGCCTTTCTCTGCGTTCTCTGCGGTAAATAAAGTTTTAGTATTTTTGTTTTTTTCTCTCCCGGTAATGAAAAACATGCGTGATTACTCCAAAAATATTTTCTCTTTTTTCCTTGTTTTGTGGGCTGTGGGAAACGCCTTGCTTGTTGGAGCACAGAATCTTGAAGAAGAACAGCTCACCATTACCATAAAAGATGCCATTAAAATCGCCGTTGAAAAAAACCTCTCCTTAAAATTTCAGGCCATGGAGCCGGAAATCAAAAAAAGTGAAATCGAAGTTGGAGAATCGGATTTCGACCCCACCCTTTTCACCGGCATTTACTTTCTAAAAGATATTAGACCCAGCGCCAGCGCCTTTGCGGACCCGGATGTAGCGATCAATTTTGAAAGAACCTGGAACCTCGGAATTCGACAGAAATTGAAGCTGGGAACGGAATACGAACTTACCCTGCAAAGCACAAGGGACAAAAGCAATTCCAAGTATGCCGGGTTGGACCCTCAATACAGCACCGAACTGACCTTCAACTTTACCCAGCCTCTCTTGAAAGGGTTCGGGATCGATATCAATACCTCCCAAATCCTGATAGCGAAAAACAATAAAGATATTTCGGAGGCTGACTTCAGGCAGTTGCTGATTGATACTATAAGCAACGTTCAAAATGCTTATTGGGACCTTGTTTATGCTAAGGAAAATTTGAAGGTCCAGGAGGAGTCACTTAAATTGGCGCAGGATTTCGAGAAAAGAGTCAAAGCCCAGGTAAGGGTGGGAATCATGGCCCCTATCGAAATTCTCCAGGCCCAGGCCGAGGTAGCTGCCAGGGAGGAGGATATCATCATGGCCCAAAACAGTCTGGAAAAGGCCAGTGACGTCCTGAAAGAAATCATGAATATGAAGGAAGACCTTTATGACTGGGGTGGACTTTTGCAACCCCTGGATGAACCGGCTTTCAGTGGCAAAATTCCCAATTTAAAGAAAAAGATAGCAAAGGCTTTGGAATTGCGGCCGGATATTCAAAAGACCAGGTTGGATTTGAAAAATGAAAATATCAACCTCAAGTATAATGAAAATCAGCTCTACCCAACCCTGGATCTGGTGGCAAGCCTGGGGTTGAACGGTATAAGCGGTGTGGCAAAAACAGTGGGTTTCGGCGGCAACGCATCAAAAAGTAAATTCGGCGGTGGGTATGGCAAAGACTTCGATAGAATGATGTGGACTGACTTCCATACCTGGCAGGTGGGCATCAACGTAGAATACCCCCTGGGAAACAGGAGAGCGAAAAATGAACTTTCAGTCTCCAAGTTGAGGATCAAAAAATGGCTTTTTCAGCTAAAAGACTTGGAAAAAAAGATTTCTCTACAGGTCAGAGACGGAAAGCGAGAGATAGAGACCAATATCAAGCGGGTGGAATCCACACGCATCTCCAGAAAATTGGCGGAAGAAAAACTGGAAGCAGAGGTGAAAAAGTTCGAGGCGGGACTCTCCACTAGCTTCAATGTTCTTAGTTACCAGAAAGACCTTACCGAGCAGGAAACCAGGGAGATCCAGGCCCTGATAGACTACAACCGCTCCCTGGTAAACTTCCATCAGGTAGTGGCGGAAACCCTGGAGGTGCATCACATTACAGTACGGTAGAAAAAAATATTTTAGATTGCTGATTGCTGATTTTAGATTGAAGGAGTATTTATTTTTTATAAAAAAAGACCTTCCACCAATCTAAAATCACAAATCTAAAGTTTCCTTTATTGTGAGAGAGATTTTCTCTTAAAAGCTATGCAAACATCTTAAACCACATGATCTTCCGTCCTTTATTCATTTTGTTTTTTTTCATTGGGTTTGCTTTGGCGATTCCTCATTCTCCTGCCAACGCGGAGGAAACTCCCGGAAAAGCGCCGGAGGGGATGGTCCTGGTACCGGGAGGGGAGTTCATCATGGGTGCCGGAGAAGAGGAGATCAAAAAACTTGCCGAAGAGGCAGGTGCCCGGACGGAATGGTTTGCCGATGAAGGAAAAAGGCGCACGGAATCCCTGAAACCGCTTTATATGGATATTACCGAAGTTAGCAACGAAAAATATCAGGAGTTCGACCCCAAACATGGCTTCCCGAAAAATTGGGGAGACCATCCGGTGCTATTTGTCAATTTTGACAAAGCCGACTCCTATTGCCGGTGGGCTGGAAAGCGTATGCCCACCGAGGCGGAGTGGGAAAAAGCAGCCCGGGGGACAGACGGACGACTCTATCCATGGGGAAACAGTTTCGATCCAACCAAGACCAACTCCAAGGAATCGGGCATGGGGGAAGGCTCCAGGGTGGGAGAGTACAAGCTAACGACATCCGGCATGCCGGGAAGGCCCGGCACCGCTCCCGTAACCGCTTTTGAAGAAGGAAAGAGTATTTTCGGCGCCCTCCAAATGGCAGGAAACGCCTGGGAATGGGTTGACGGTTGGTATGATGAGGGAAAAGGATTACGAATGCTCAAAGGCGGTTCGTGGATGAGCCCTCCCATAACCCATCGTGCCCCTACCCGGCTACCGGAATTGGGCAATGTGGAGTCCAACGAATACGGATTCCGATGTGCGAAGGATTGGAATCCACCGGAATGAACCGAGTAAAATAGAGAGCGGAGCGCGGGGCGTAGAGCGCAAGGCGCTTTGTTTTTTAAAGGAAAAGAACATGGACGAGCCAAAAAAAACTGAAAAGAAGGGCCTTTTTTCCAAACTAGTCAAGGGCCTCTCCAAAACCAGGAACACCATCTCCGCCGGCTTGAATGACGCCCTCTTCGGGGCCAGCCGGGACCTGGAAGAGATCATGGAAGAGCTGGAGGAGACCTTGATCAAAGCGGACCTCGGCGTCCATAACGTCCTTACCATTCTCGATGAATTAAGGAAAAACATCGACAAGGGCGAGGTCAAAATCGGCAGCCAGGTGAAAAATTTTCTGAAAGAGAAAACCGCCCGTCTCCTCGAAGAAGGAGGGGGCGCCATGCAAATCGACTCCGCTTCTCCATTCATCATCATGGTAATCGGAGTGAACGGATCCGGAAAAACCACCACCATCGGCAAGCTGGCTGCCAAATGGAGTGCCCAGGGAAAAAAAATGATCCTGGGGGCGGGCGACACCTTCCGGGCTGCGGCAACGGAACAGTTGGAAATATGGGCGAAGAGGTCGGATTCGGAAATCGTTAAACACGCAAGCGGCGCTGACCCATCCGCCGTAATTTTCGACGCCATTCAAGCAGCCAAGGCCAGGCAGTGCGACGTGCTTTTGGCCGACACCGCCGGCCGGCTCCACAACAATCCGAACCTTATGGAAGAGTTAAAAAAGGTGAAAAGGGTCATGGGCAAGGCATGCACCGGCGCGCCCCATGAGGTGTTGCTGGTCATCGACTCCACCAACGGCCAAAACGCCATATCCCAGGCGAAGAAGTTTACCAGGGAGATCGGGGTTACCGGCCTCGTGATTACCAAACTGGACGGAACGGCCAGGGGCGGCGCCGTGGTGCAAATCGTGCGTGAATTGAACCTCCCCATCCGGTTCATCGGCGTGGGAGAAAAGAGCGAAGACTTGCGCGAATTCAACCCCGAGGACTACGCGGAGGCGCTTTTTTCAGAATGATGAATAAGGGGCCCGGACTTTTTTCAAAAATCTATTTTTTGAATCGGCTTCGCTTGAAGCTCCAGATATATTGGGCAAACAGGCGGGTGAAAGCCTGTTTCGATGAAGAAGAGCCCTCGAAAATCCCACCCCTGCTTTTGGGCGGCACTGCCGGAACCCTGGTCCTGTTTGTGGTGGTTTGGATTCTCTCCAGCGGTATCCTGATCTCTGGCAGATCACAGAATAAGGAGCCAGCACCCCTGAAACAGGCTGCAGAAGTGGCTCCTGTGGAAGTTCCCACGGTACCAACTACCAGCAAGGAAGAGGAAAAAAGTACCGCTCCAGCCAAAGAGGAAGTTCCTACGCAACCTGTAGCCCCTCTCCCTCCCAAATCCAAACCTGCGGAAAAACAAACCGATAAATCCGTAGTGGCAAAGCCCACCAAGCCTGAAAAACCGGCGGAGAAACCCCTCTATATGAAAACCCGCGCTGATTTGGTGAATGTGCGCACCGACGCCTTTCTGGAATCCAGGATACTTGCCAGGCTGGATGCGGGTTATATGGTGAGGGTCCTGGGCCACAAGACCGACTGGGTGTTCTCGGGTATTGGGGGTGACCACAGGGGATGGATCTATTCCAGCCTGCTTGAGGATGTATCGGGAAAGGCATACGAGGCGTGGGTGAAAAATCCCAAAAGGTTGTCTGCAAGGCGCTTGATCCGGCAAGACCTGGAGGACCCGGAGGCCCTGAAAAAGGAGAAAATGAAAATCGTCAAACTTCTGAAGCTTTGGAAGGAGGCGTGGGAAAATAAAGATATTGAGACTTACATAAGTTTTTACTCCAAGGCATTCGCCACATCGAAGCATAATTGGAAAAGCTACAAAAAGTACAAGGAATACATTTTTGGTATCACCAAAAAGATATCGGTGGATCTTTCGAAAATCGAGGTAAGGTGGGAAAACAACCGCCTAACCGCTTCTTTTGTTCAAAAGTACAGATCCAGCACCATCAGCTCCACCCGAAAGAAGCTCATCACTTTTACAGAGGAAGATAATGAATGGAAGATCTTCAGGGAGGCGGTTACTCAAGGGTAGAGAAGGAGAAAAGCGTTAACGTCGAACATTGAACGTCCAACATTGAACATCGAAGAAGGTTTTTTTCAGTGACTGGTTACAGGTGACGAGTGACAAGTGAATAAGTAACGAAAAGCGTTTGCAAGTACGGAGAAAAAACGACTCTACATTAAACCGCCAAGTGCCCATCTACCGGGGCTCCGCGCCGGTTTGACCGCACTGGCCGATTAAACCATGTTGTCCGAACCGACCAATCCCGTTATTGCTTTGAGTTGAGAAGACTAGCTATGGCAAAAATAGAAGGATTCAACATTAAAAATTGCCGGATGTTGAAAGATGCGATACTCGGGAAACTATGGAACATGCAACAAGCTAAGCCACTGACGCCTATGACTGCTGTTATCGGGAAAAACGGTGTCGGCAAGAGTTCTCTGTTCGATGCTTTTGGCTTCCTGGGTGATTGCCTGAAATTGGGTGTTGAAGAAGCCTGTGATACAAGAGGGCGGGGAGGGTTTGACCGTATTCGTTCCCAGGGAAGTAACGAACCGATTGAATTTCAAATCTACTACAAGCAAGATGGAAATGCCCGACCCATCACCTATGAACTTGCAATTGACACGGATAAAACCGGTCGGCCCTACGTAAAAAGGGAACGTCTTCGCCAACGGCGCAAAGGACAAAAAGATTATGGCAGACCTTTCTCCTTTCTTCTATTGAATGAAGGCAAAGGAGTCGTGTGGAAAGGAGAGGAACAGGGGCAACAGATAGATGAAGATAAGGCGGACTTTAACTTGTCCCTGTTGATTGAGAAGTTTAAATCAAGAATGCGAGCAGAAGAAAGCCGCGAAACAGAGATTATTGAACTGCAAGACAAGCGTAGGCTTGGTATTGCAGCCCTTGGCGCCCTGAAACAACATCCCCGGATATCGGCCTTTCGGCAGTTCATAGAGGGATGGTATTTAAGTTGCTTTACACCGGATGCCGCCCGCAGTCTCCCATTGGCCGGCCCACAAAGACATTTGAATATCCACGGAGATAATCTCGGCAATGTCGTTCAATTTATGCAGCGCGAACATCCTAAACGTTTTATGAGTATTCTCAATCGCATTGCTGAGAAAATTCCCGGAATTGACCGGATCGATACCGTAGAGAGTCCGGATAAACGTTTGCTTCTCCGTTTTAATGACAAAGGTTTTGATGATCCGTTTTATGCCCAGCAAATGTCTGATGGTACGCTTAAAGTCTTTGCCTATTTGCTTTTATTGGAAGATCCGACACCACCGCCATTTGTCTGTATTGAAGAGCCTGAAAACGGTCTTTACCATAAACTCCTTGAGACTCTGGCCACTGAATTTCGTACACATGCAACCGGCAGGAAAAACGCTCCTCAACTCTTTATCGCAACGCACCAACCCTATTTTGTCGATGCACTCTCACCGGACGAGACATGGATTCTTGAAAAAGGGCCGGATGGCTTTTCGGCCATCCGCAGGGCCAGCGATTATGCAACCGTCAAAGCCATGGTAGAGGAGGGATTGCCACTTGGCAGCCTCTGGTACAGCGATTACCTGGATGCGGGGTCAACCAATGCACTTTGAAATACTGGTAGAAGATGCGTCTGGAAAAATCGCATTGGAATCCATTTTGGAAAAAATTCTTGGCCCAAACGGGAAAGATCATACCTATAAAATATTTCCCTACAAAGGCATTGGCCGTATTCCAAAAGACTTTGTATCTTCTGGCAATTTCTGAAAACGCAAGCCCGGATAGCTCCCTTGATAAAGAGACGGCTATATGCCGGTGAATGTTTTCCTCACCTCTACTGCTGGAAAAGAGTTCATCCTCTGGAATTTTAAAATATTTGCAAACTTCATAATTTATCTTTTCTATTCTACCTTCTCCCTGAATGCTTTTTTTTCTCTTTGATCTCTATATTCAACTTTTGGTCTGAATAAATAACAAGCATTATTCGCCTGTCCCCTTTAAATTAAAGAAGATATACAGACGTTAAAGAGATTGCAGGCTTCCTTTAATGTGGTTAGAAACAAAAAGTAATCCTCTCGGTCAAAAAAAATTTTCCTGTGCCCGGCTCCCCGATTCATCGCATGATACCAAGCTCCTGGATATTCAATTCTTAGTGGACGAGCCATGGCTACATTATAGGGATTAATCGCAATGCAGCTAAGAGTGGACTTGACCCCTTTTTAAAATCTCGCAACCTCATCGTCTAAACCCTGCTCTACAAATTCTTTCCACATTGTTGCCGCCTGACTTCTTTTTCTTGAAAAGCTCATTAGCACGGGATCGATATTCAGCCAGGCTTCCCTGCTTTTACCCTTCAGATAATCTTTGTGGCTGCTCCATTGGGAGTCCTCTATTTTTTTTACCAATCTGGCCTTTAGCGGATTCCTGTGGATGTATCGAACAACTCCCGTTATACCAAAACCAATTTGGTTTTAGGTTTTTGAAAACCAAATTTTGGTTGCAGTTATGCTTAGCAATTGGTTCCAACAATTTTTAGATGCCGAATACCAATTGCGGTAGAGTATAAATAATGTTCTTCCTGGACTAAAACAGCTTTATAGCGCCCTCGAAAAAGCGGGCCGTCTTTTTTATGGAGCCGATTATGCCTCTGAGTATAAACGCCGTTCAAATGCCTCATAAATCGAGAAAGGTTTCCTTCGGGAGTAAAGACCAGGAGATGATAATGATTGGGCATGAGGCAA
>JAJDAS010000059.1 GCA_029261755.1 Nitrospinia bacterium | reverse complement strand
ACAGGATCTACATTTTTTTCTGTGGCAAGATAGGACATATCCCCTTCCCCTTCACCAACCACGCCTGTTACTAATACCGATTTAAATTTTTCCCGACTTAGCCTTTCCGTCAAAAGGATAGTATGGACAGCCGGCCCTCCGATATTCAGTCTGGCAATAACCCTAAGTACTTTAATCATATCGACCGCTATGAACCTTTAACCCCCCACAAGACCCAACCCGCCGTATCTACCAACCTGGTAATCCTAATGTTGTAAAAATCTTCATTTTTCAGCAAGTTCATGGCCCCGGAGCGACTGTATCTTTCTTCAATAGGGGCGCCAAACCGGTCATAAAGGTCACCGGTAAGAGAAAACGGTGTAGAGCCAAAGTTAAAAGGCAATTTTCCAGAAATTTTTCTTGTGATATCAAACCTCCCAAAAATCTTGGCTGGGCATGAAAACAACAGGAAAACAAGTGGAGATAGGAAAAAGCAAAAAGGGTACAGTAATTTATGAGGAATATTGGTGGTTACTTTCCTAAAAACGGTTATGATTTTCAGCAGATAATATTTTAAAAGGTTTTCCGAATGGTCTTCATAAAGATATAAAAAAACAGGAGCGTCTTTTTTAAGTATCTTTTTTATTTCGCGGAGACCTTTTGTTGGATTTTCCGTATGGTGCAGGACCCCAAAGGAATAGGCAAAGTCAAAAAGACCATCTTTCAAGGGAATATTTAACGCTGATCCTTTCAATATACACACGTTTCCCAAATTTTCTACAAGTTTTTTGGCGTTATGAATTCCATCGCTTAAATCCATACTGACAATCTTAACATCAGGGTTTTCTTTCGACATGACAAAAGTATCATGCCCATTACCGGACCCAATTTCGACGCCTAATTTTCCCCTTACAATTTTTTCGGAAATAACATCCTGCATACTATGGTAATGGGATTTGGAAATACCAGGAAGGTAGTTTTTCTCTTTTGACCATAAAAATCCATATAGTTCTTTTGTTTCCTTCATTAATTAACCCGATGAGCGACATCTAAAAAGGATGTGAACTTAGCAAGAAGACATTCGTTTACTCACTGTCTAAATATTTTTTCACCATGGTGCTCGTTTCTTTTAAATCCTGCCAACCACCATCGCTAAAAAGACAAAAAAAGCTCGTCATAAACAATATGGTCCTCATGATAATGCCAAATATGGAAACATCGGCTCCTACCAAAAAACTTAACATACTGTTAAAGATAATGGCGACCAGGAGCACCATTCCTCCGGTTTGCAAGGGTTTTCTAAAGAAAGATTTTGCGATAGAGGAGTATGATTCCACTGATTGGCTTTGCTTGAAGGTACTTAAAACTTTTTCCTTTACCTCGTTCCACCAGCAAGCCAGATATTGAAAAACACGGCTTCCGCATAAAATTTCCCCGGAGATATCTTCGCCGTCCTCCGGTATCGCGGTCAGCCTGCCTAAAAAGCTGTTACGGAATATAATTTCTACCATATGAAAAAATGAAAATAAAAATTTTCCGGTCCGGCTTTGGCGATACAGGTCATCCACTTTGTCCTCAAAATTCCTATAGGATTCAATGGCATGAACCGCCGTATAATAAAAAAAACTCTTTCCGGTAACTTTTTCAAAGAATGACTTCATTCTATTCCCCACTTTTCTCCTCATTTTTTATGAAACTTTCTCCGTTGAAAAGCGCCAAGCCAGTCATAATATCCACCAAGTTTTTTTTTAAATATATCCAGTGTGTCGAAAGCCGAAATTTCCGTCCTCCTTAGCTCAAAGAGGTCCGTAGAAGAATTATTAGTTCCCATTATACTGGAACAAGCCCCCAAAAATCCTGCTTCCCGAACCGCTTGTTTCGCTACGTCAGTGAAAATTCCATGCGGATAGCTGAAAACTGTAACAGGCTGACCGATTTCCTTCTCCAAAACCTCTTTAGAAGCTTGAATCTCCTTATAAATTTCTTCGCGCTTACAGTCCAGAGTCCGGTGTGAAAAAGAGTGAGACCCAATTGTAACCGTAGCGGAGGCAAGACCATTAATTTCATCCATGGAAAGATAGCCCCACTTGGACCAATAATCATTGTTTATGTTGCTTCGGACTTGTCTGGAGGAATCGCAATTGACAAACAAAGAAATTGGAAAATTAAATCTCTTCGCAATTGGCATTGCTTTTTCCAGATTGTCCCTGTACCCGTCATCAAAGGTTATCGCAACAGTCCTTCTACCCACCGTAATTCCCCCATCTCTCAAATTTTCAATTAATGAGGGAAGGCTTACTACATCAAAAGAACTGCCGGCAAGATATTCCATTTGTCTCGTAAAACTTTCTTCCGAGATCCTTAATCCTATCGCATCATATTTTTCTTGTTTCCCTATGGAATGATATAAGAGAATTCTCGCACCATTTCCGTTACCACTCAACATCCAAAATGGGCCTAATATTGAAGAGGCGCTATTTTTTAAGACCCTCTTGCTCCGAAAACGCGATTTCCACATCATTTTTTGAGTGTTTAGTTATTTCAATTTTAATAAAGGCAAATTAGGAGATTCGGGTCTCGGGCCAATTGTTTTTCTCGTAGCGTCAACGATAAGGTCAAGTTCTTCAAGCACCAGTTGGCCAAGTAGAGGTTCGCATAGGGGCGGACCTATAATGCAGTCAGTAACCATTGAGCGATTTCCTATAGCCACTTCAACTCCTTTAGCAACCCATCTCTCCTCTTTCCTTTCATCGGCATAAGTAACAACTACTTTTGTTGATGGTTCCAGTCCTAGTTTTTCCACTTCATCCTGTGGTAGCAATATCATCACAGCTCCTGTATCAACCACCATATCAAGCTCTGATGATTCTATATCTTTCTCATCAATGTACCCTCTTTTGGCAGTGCCAACGCTTACATAATTTTTTAATAGAACTTTAATCCTAACCTCTCCCATTTTCCGGCCCCTTTCATAAAAAAGAGTTAAACCCTATTTTTTTAGGATTATATATACCCCTTGTAAAGGTAATAAATTATCCCCAAAAACTCATGCGCCAGTCCGTTTATTTGCTTTAGGCTTATCTGCCGATGCCAAGAGATCAACGGCCTTTCCGTTTGTCGCCCATAAAATCCGCTTTGGGATGGAACATAAATTACATGAAGGTTCGGAGCGCTTTTCTTAAAACAAAACTGGACCCTCCGCATATGAAAGGAAGAAGAAACAAGCATGATCCTGTTAAAGTTTTTTTCTTTTGCCAAGTTCGCGATAGCCACAACGCTTAGGTAGGTATTTGAAGCCTTTGTTTCGAGCAATATTCGGTCCACGGGTATACCGAATTCAATCCCAAGCGCCCTCATCATCTCCGCCTCCTGCATCATGTAAGTGTATCCTGAAACAAGCAAAACAAATGGCGCCAAACCATCCTTGTATAGATCAATGACCCTTTTCATCCTTTCCGCATAGCCCTGCCCCGCCTCCCCTGATTCCCCGACGCCGCCGCCCATCACCGCGATCA
>JAJDAS010000058.1 GCA_029261755.1 Nitrospinia bacterium | reverse complement strand
GAAGTGATTAAGACCTGGGAGAGACGCCATGCCCCGGATGTGGAGCTTGTTCAAGGGGATGCCGTGGAATTCCTGGAAGGATATTCTTTCACCGGCAAAGAATTGGTTTATTGCGACCCTCCCTACCTTATGGAGACCAGGCGTGGAGGCCGTCTTTACAAACATGAGTATTCCCAAGACCAGCACGTTGACTTACTGGCCGCAATCATAAAGCTACCCTGCAAGGTCATGATTTCCGGGTATCACTCAAGCTTATACGAGGGGTTCCTGGAAGATTGGACTTCCCTTTCCTTCCAGGCCATGACCAGGCAAGGCATGGCTACAGAATTCGTATGGATGAATTATCCCTTACCCGTGGAGCTTCATGATTACCGATTCCTGGGAGAGACGTTCCGGGAAAGGGAGAGAATCAAGCGAAAGACCAACCGATGGAAAACCAGGTTGGAAGGAATGCCCGTCCTGGAAAGGCAGGCCCTCTTAGCGGCCATGACCTCCACCGGCTTTGCTACTCCATAACAGCCTGGCGAACGCTCCCAGGGAGCCACAGGCGCAATTGACATAAACACAAATACCGGATATTGGCGTCATTACTGATGACAGTGTGCCAATTTGGTTAGAACATCCTGGGGGAAAAAATATCCCCTTGCTTTTACCTTCTCAATATTATAAGGTTTAGATGTTTAAGTGTTTAGATGTTTAGGTGTGTAAACATGATTATTTCCTTTCTACAAACCAAGGGCGGGACCGGGAAAACCACGCTGGCTAAGTGCCTGGCGTTCTCCAGGACTTTCCGGGATTCGTTCGATTCTATCGGCCTGGTGGAACTCGATCCGCAAGGCTCCATCCAAGCCTGGCACAGCCAAAGGGATAATGGAAGAAGGCCGCATAAGGTAGGTTTCGTTTCTCTTCTGGATTCCTCTCCAGAAGTTCTTAAGGAAAAGCTGGAATACCTATCCGGCATGTATCAGGTTCTTTTGCTGGACATCCCAGGGGAATCCACCGGAAAGCTAACTACCAGGCTTGGAGCATCGGTAAGCGACTTGGTTTTAATTCCTATGAGGACGTCCACCAACGATGAACAGAGCTTCTCGGACCATATCTTGCCCATCCTGGAAAAGGTTCTTGCTATAGATCCGGAAAAAGGAAAAACGTTCCACATTGTCCCTACCTTCGTACATCCACAGGCTAACCCGGAAAATATCCACGCCTATTTCACGGAGATCATGCCGGATACCATCGGGTGTCTGAATTCCTGCCTTCCATCCAGAAGCGTGTTTGAAAATTTCTCCAGGGAAGGGGCCACGCTTTCGGAATACGCGGCATCAGTGAAGAAAAATGCCAGGCATACGAGCCAGGTGCACAGGGCGATTGACGATATTGAGAGAATCGCCAAGGAAATATTAACCCTAACCCCTTAAATCCATGGCTATGCCGAAAAAGAAGAAACCCATCAGCAGCAACGTGAAAAAGGGATTTGAAACCCTGGAGGCCCTGGAACCCAAGGCCGCAAAGGAAAAAATCCCTGGGAAAAAATCTGCTTCACCTAACCAGAATAAAGGTGGCCGTCCCTCCCCTATTGCCGATAGGACGGGAAGGTTCAGCCTGTATTTGTCTCAAACCACTATGGACCGCTTTACCATGGCCTTCCCCCAAGAGCAGATCAAGCAAAGAGCTTTAGGTGAGAAGGTAGATAAATCCATGGTGATCGAAACGGCCATACTGGAGTGGATGGAACGGAAGGGGTATTGATTTATTTCGACAACGTTTTATGGAAGGGGGAAATGCTTTTCAATATCGTGGATACTTATATTTGGTAAGGCGCTCAAAACTATTGATTTGTTTTTTGGGTTGAAAAGGTTCTTTGCATTTTTTCCAGTCTTTTAGAATGGATTGTTGATTTTTGCCCCACTGAATGAGCCCTTTTTTTAGCCACCTGTTAACCAAGCCCAAAGGGGAAATAACGTTTTTAGAGCTACTTGAAAACTCCTGTTCAAAAAAATGGATTAAGTCCACATCCCCGGAAGTGATGCCGAAACCATGGTCAAGAGCGCAAGCCACTATTCGTTGGTCAACCGGGCTTAAGCCGAACAATTTTTTTGTTTTTTTATTTACTGTCCCTTCATAAACAAGCTTCTTTATGGCTTCATAGTACAGCTCAAATCCACCGGTTTCGGTCTTTGACGTCCCCAGGATTTTCACCTTCTCTTTGAATGCTACTCTCCATGGGTATTTGCTTTTAAACCTTTGGGTTTGAAACAATTCCTTCCTCACATCGGCGATAGTCACACATCCAAATTTTTCCTCCCGAAACATATCCGGTGCAATCCTGATTACCATCAATACGCTCGAAGTATCGCAAAGAATTTTCATTCAATCTAAGGCCTTTACTCGATATTTAAGAAGTTCTTCACTGGTCACCTTGGCGTCCAAAGGGCTTTCCAGCCCAAGCAGGTTTCCCACCTTTCTTTCCGTAAAATTTTCTGTTTGGCTGGCAACTATTTCAACGAACTTGGGACTCAGTCTTGAGATATTTTTCACATAATCACACGGCTCTTCGGTTTTAAACAAAACATCCCCTATGGAAGGGAATCCCTTCTTTAGGTTCGTATCCGAGGCGTAAATGTCCAGCTTAAACCTTGGTTTTATACTTTTAATGCATTCGACTATTCCAACAAGAGAGTGGCTATTTCGTTTTCCAAAGCCCTTCAGCTTATTAACTTGAAGACCCTTCTTTAACCCACGAATAGCCTTGTGAACCAAGGCAATATATTCACTTGGAAACTGGACATGGCTGGCAATAGCGTCACAAAAATCTTCTTCCTTTTTGTCATATGCTCCATCAGGAAATTCTTCGTCACGGATGGCGTGGACCGCTTCATGGAGTATGGGGAAAATCAGGTCAAGAAGGTTTGTGGGGTTATTAACAAAAACCACCCTGTGTCCATGAATTTTGGTATAGAAAGCGTAACTTTTCACCTTTTCGGGGAATTGCCTGAAAATCACAATGATCCCCAGTTTTGCAAGAAGGTCGAAGGTATGCTTGTAATCCAACGGAGCATGGTTTTCTATTCCGGCCTGCTTTCTCAATTTTTCGGCGATCATTTTGGCGTTTTCTTCATTTCGTTCCATTACTCTTAACACCGGCAAAAGTTCAGTGGTCGGAGCGTTCCTGAAAAGGAGTTCATATTCCTTCGCCAATTCCACGGAGCCTTCTTGCATTTCAGGGTTAACCTTTGCGGTCTTCCTGGTACGGTGGACCGGAACGGATATGGCACCTTCAAGAGCTTGGTCAAAGAAACTATTCGGGCTCACCTCCAAAATTCTGCAAAGGGAAATCAAATATTCCCCTTTAGGTGCCTGGCCTTTGGACCAATCGTTCACCGCTTGCCTGGATACTCCAATCTCCTTAGCCAACTTAATTAAGCTCAACCCTTTATCCTTGGCGAGTTTTTTAATATTTTGGCCGTCCCATCCCATATTTTTTCCTCCCTTCAAAAAAAAGTAAAGTAATCTTTACATTTTTAGATGAGAAAGTCAATCAACAGTTTCACTTTTGTATGAAAAGACAATCCTCTATAAAACACCTATCGAAGGCCATTTAAATAGGGTTCCATAGCCATTTAAGTGAATGGCCATTCACGTTCAAGGCCCTTCCTGGAACCTCCCTTCTTGTCACTTGTCACTCGTTACTTGTCACTTGCTTCTAAATTCCGTTAGCGTTTCCCGCCATTTTCCCGCAAAAAGTACCCGCCCTGAAATTCTCTTTATATTTTCAAAAAACGTCCCATTAGGTTTTTTCTCGGATTTTTGCCCGAAAAAACGCCTTTCTGAAAAATATATAAAAAAAATCTCAAAAAAGTAGTAAAAGTAGTAAGGAAGGCAAATAAGTCAATAAATACAATAGCTTATAAATTATAAAAGTAGTAAATAAAGTAGTAAGGCTTACTACTTCTTACTACTTTTACTACTTCTTACTACTTTTCTACGACTTTTATTGAGTGTAAGTCATTGATAAATAAGGCCCCTTACTACTTTTACTACTTTTACTACTACTCGAAAGCTTATAAAAAAAGGGTCATTTCTGTTGATACAGATATGGCGGGTAGAGGTGGCAACGTTAGGGGAGTTGTGGGGGTAGACTGCGTAAGGGCTGGGAGGCAGTAACAAGTGACAAGTAACGAGTAACGAGTGACAAGAGAAGGCGGTAAGTAGTAGGCGGTAGGGAGTAGACAGGTAAAGAGGAAGGGAAAAGGGAAATCAGGAAATGAAAAAAGCTCTTAAAATCAGGAAAAGAACACCACCTAATACAAAGCCCAACATCCATTTAAGCAAGTTAAACTGGCCATCAACCTTTAATTCAAGTTCTTTTAAATCCTGTTTGGTGGCTAAATCTTCAATGGAGGTATTTTGGGCATCCTTAAAAGCATCGGTAAGAGCCTCCGCTTGCTTTTCTTCAAAACCGGAGTCTTTGAGACGCTTGATAAAGGCGTGGGTATCAAACAAAACTGTGCTGGCCATTGGGAATCTCCATGTTTAAATTCTCGATTGATTATAACCCCGGTGGGTTTTGCTGTCAATGAGATTCAGAGTGGAAGAAAGCCAGAAGACAGAGGACGGATGGCAGTAGGCGGTAAACAGTAGGCGGAAAAAAAGATTTGATCTTAATCTATGAGCCGCTAAATGGTTTGCTTCTCATAAAAGGCGTTTTTTGAGACTCAAAACCATGGGGCCGGGATGCCGGGGGAAGGTAGGGGTGGATGGAGGGAATAATATTTCTATAGCTGCGTCTTAATCTTGTCGGGCGTTCTATTCCAGATTCCCTTACAGCGCTTATTTAAATATTCAATAATGTTCTTTCTTTGACTGGTTGTTAGTTTTATCCGGGGATGAAGTGCCTTTACAGTTTTTTTACTCTTTTCACTGACAGTTAATCCAAAATCCAACTTATCTAAAGCCGCACAATTTTTGAAAAAATCAATAGCATCAATATTTTCTACTTTGCCATTTTCATCAAAAACGTAATTGTTTTTTTCCCAAATGTTTAAGATATATTTCGGCGCTCTCTTTTCAGAAACCACCACAAGAGGTATAGCTATAATCCTTTGCCCAGATAGCTTAGGGAAGCTGTTTTCCTTATCTCCAATTTTCACCCGTACAGGAAGAAAATTAAAGACTTCATCATTTTCTTTAATACCTACAAGCCAATAATTGCGCGTCATTTTAGAAAATTTCCTCTTTCTTCAAATAGCCCTTGTCAACCAGCCAGTCTTTCAGGATGCGCTCGATTTGCTTGGTGAAAGATCGGTCTTCATCTTTGGCAGCTTTTTTCACCGCTTTGTTGATTGTGGGACCTAAATAAATGGTGGTTCCTTTTTTGACCTCTGTCTTTTCTTTCATCAATTAATCTTAATATAAATCAAAACCCTTGACAATGATTTATAATGAGCTTATTATAAATTATATTGATCTCATTATTAAATTGTTAAGGGAGAATTCTTAATGGAAACCCAAGCAACTACCATCTACTTCCCTAAAAATCTGCACCGTGAAATCAAGAAGATTTCAGAAAAAGAAGAACGAAGCTTCAACAAGCAAGTAATCACCCTTTTAAAAAAGGCCCTCGAAGGCCAGGAATCTTTAACCGGGAAAGGAAATTAAAAAAATGGGAAATTCAGTCAAAGGAGTGAAGGAAGATTTATCCATTGAGGTAATTGAAAGGATGTTTGCCAAAAAAGAGAGGACGCGGATAGTGATTGCCCCTCACCCGGTGCATGGTACTCCATCTTCAAGTGTGCCCTATTTGGACCTTGCGGAGGCATTGACGTGCCCTTCAAAGTCCATCCACAGTATTATTTTGCGCTCCCCAAGGGCAAAAAAGTACTGCTCCATCTTCATGATGAAGACGGAAGCCGGGGTGCGGCCTACCCTCTGTATTTTTGAGGAAGGCATCATACACGTAATAATGAAGCTCCAACCCAGCCGGTGCCAGAACCCGGATATTGCCGATAAGCTTGATGAAATCCAGGATGAACTTATTCAGATTCTCCGGGATGTCTTACATGGTTACCAAGGGAAAACGGATAACGCATCCATAGGCAATGCCAAGGTACTTGGGCAACTCATTAACGTAGCCAACAAGACCAAAAACAAGCAGTACCTCGATATTCTGAATCAGCAAATTGAACTGCTTTCCGGCCAGAGGGTAAGCGACCCTCAAGCGTCTTTTGATTTCAAGCAATAATTATTGATCCAGTTAAATGACTTATTTTTCAATGACGCTTTTCAATGACGCTTTTCAATGACTGTTTTAAAGAGGAGGTGAATTTAGACCATGAAAAAGAAAAAGCGCGTCAGTGAGTTCCTGGAGGAAGAGGAAATTAAGGCCCTTCTGAGAGTCCCTGATAAAAGATCACTCCAGGGAAAGCGAGACTATGCCCTATTGCTTCTAATGTTCAGCACGGGATTGAGGAAAGCGGAGGTGTGTAGCCTAAAGCGGGGAAGCATCGGGACATACCGGAACCAGGCCGTGGTGGATGTGATAGGGAAAAGAGAAAAGCATAGGCGTGTGGCTCTTAACCCGGATGTGGTGGAAGCTTTGAAAGAGTATCGGCAAGCACTGCAAGGGAAGAGTAAGCAGAAAGCAGTAGGCAGTAGGCAGGGGAGCGAAAAAGAAGATCACCTTTTCTTCACACTTGGCAGTCGGGGAAATTGCAGGCCGGAACCGATAACACCCAAGGCCATAGATTGCCTGATGCGAAGGGTAAAGAAGAAAGCCTTGATTAACAAAAGAATTACTCCGCATACCACCAGGCATACCTTCGCTACTTCTTTGTTGGATAAAGGGGTGGACCTTAAAACTCTTCAGGAGCTTATGGGGCATTCTCATATCCGTACCAGTGAAGCCTATCTACACACCAGTGATAATAAGAAGCTGGAAGCGGTGGGGAGGCTGGATTTCACTTAGCAATGACGTTTTGTTTTTAATGACTGTTTTTTTATATTGGCAATGAGATTGTAGGGGTATAGTCTTATCGTCATCTATTTATTAACTTTTTTGCCTTTAAAGGGGAGGGTGAAAATGAAAGAAGAATTTGAAATAGGTTCCTGTTTAATGGACGTTGAAGAAGAGCTTACCGAACTGGCGTCTGCACTTAAGGCTTTTGGTGCCCTGCTTAGCCAGTGTACTGATATGGTGGTTTTTGATACAGGAAGTGATTATAGTTACGGCCTTGAAATGTTCACGCGGCTATATGTTGCAGAGCAGAGCAAAATAGTTGGAAAGGCAGTTAAGGCTTATGAATCGAGCGATATTTATCTTATCGAAAGGGCAAAAATATTACTGAGAAACTTTCACGCCGGTGCCTATGGCCACTCAGGTAACGCGGAGAAAGACACTAAGGAGCTGCTTGTAAACCTGAATAAGGTGATTCGCCATAAAGGGGAGTACACCGCCTTGGCCCAAGACCTACACAGGCAGGCCCTGGAGGTGTGGAAGCAAATAGGCGGGAAAGCGGGAACCGCCAATGCCTAATCTATCAACCAGGATGATAAAGACTTTGCTCTTCAAACGAGATGGCAATAAATGTGTTTATTGCCGGTCAACTATTTCCCATAAGGTCGCCACAGTGGATCATATAATGCCCCTCTCCCAGGGAGGGTCCAGGGCCTCGTTGGCGAATATGGTGTTAGCTTGTGAGCCATGTAACCGTGAAAAAGGCAGTTTGTCAATGAAGGCGTACCTGCATGGGAGGAAGGTGGTCTTCCTGGGGAATCGCTTTATACGTAGGGGATTGAGGCGGCGAAGGCCCTTTGAATTTTCCCCAGGAATGAAGGGTGGAAAGGTGGCGTGAAATCTTTTTTTTGTAAAATCACTTGACAGGAAAGCAAAAATTGTTTATAACTTAACACAATATATTGGCAGTAGTGTCAAGTACAACTGTGCTTATTGCCTTGCTTAGGAGAAAAAATGAGCGTTGGAATCTATTCTTACGAAAAAGCTTGCGAAAAAATAAACGAGAAACTGTTCGCAAGTGAGGCTATATCAATAAGAACCCTCCGTTTTTGGGTAAAAGAAGGTTTAGTTACCCCCCCAATAGGTAAAGGGAAAAAACGCAAGTTTCAGAAAATAAGCATTAATGAAAGTGTCGCTGTCAGGAAATTGCAGTCGAGATTTGAACAGAGCAATTCTGAAATTGAGGGTTTAATGCGGATCGCCACTGATCAAGCAATAAATCATCATTGCCCAATTTCTGTCTTGGTTGATGCTTTGGAAAATGGGCGCTATCAAGTAGAAGGTATAGAAGCTTTAAAGAATGGAGACCTGATCCTTCTTGAAGACGAAGCATTCAATGAGGGTTATAAGTTGGCTGCGAAGGAGGAGGATGAAACCCTCTATATCAAGGAAGGGAGTGATATTTTTAAGCGTGTAGAAAAAATCAAAGAAGAGGATGGTAAATTATTATATTTTGACCTTGAAAATTTTGAAGAATGTTTCAAACAAGACCCTTTGATGTATGAATACTATAAGCTTCAAGATGTAAAAGAAATAAAACTTTATGCAGAAAATGGAATTTTGCCGAAACCTTTTTTTCGATATAAAGGGAAAAATTACTACTCTGAGGAAAATTTACATACTGGTTGGAGTCTATCAATACTGGGTGAGAACCTCAGTATTAAAGAGCTGAAAGAACTCAGAAAAAAAATTGAAGCTGACTTGGAAAAGCATCCCAATGCATTAGAGAAACACACTTTTTCACCTTCCTCTTTTCGTCAAGAATTTAGAAAGCGAAATGAACTTTTTGACAACATCGTAACCTTTCTGTGGCGCTATTTTCTCGATTGCGAAAAGTCATTAAAGAACCACACTGAAGAGACAAGCAAAAAGCTGTTGAGAGAGTATATAGCCGGTTATTGGTTTATTTGTGTAGGAGATTCCGAATTTTACGAGTTTGCCAAAACCCCAATAAAAGACCTTTCTCCCCAGCAAATCAAACAGGGCTTGGAAGAAGGCCGGTTCACGAAAAAGCAGGTGGAAAAGATTCTGAAAGCCAAAGCGTCTGAAGTTGAAGCGTTGAAGAAAATCCTTAAATAGGGAGGAAGATATGGTTGATCAAATTGATGGCAGGAAGGTTATTGGAATCATAAAAGATACGGGTCAATGTCCTGACCTCAAATGTAATAAGCTTATGAAAGTAAAGGGGAAGGGGTACACCCTATTAAAAAACAAAAATGCTTTCGTATCGGAAATTGATGGGGAAAATTATTTGCAATGTAGGCGGTGCGGCCAATTAATAATGGTGCCAAGAAAGGCGGCGTAACAACATAAAACTAAGGGCAAAGAAGCCAAGACCAAGAATGGCAAAGAAGCTCAGTAATTAAGAAGAGCAAAGAAGCCAGGGTCGTGGAAAGTTTTATAGGGATAGTCCTATAGGTCTTTTCGTGATTCCTGGCTTTTTTTTTGGGGGAAAGGGGAACGAATGGCAAAACCAGCAACAAAAAAACTGAAACGGGAAGAAGTGATCCCCCAGCACGTTGATGAGTTCTTGAAGCTATTAGCTCGCTGGACGGTGGAAGCTATGAACACCAAGGATTGCACGGGTAAATAGTAGGACGGGGTTGGAAGCGAGACAAGGGAACTTTTGTTAACCATTTGGATTATAAGGAAGTGAAATGAACAGGGTAGACACAGATCGACTCAAAGAATTAATTGACAATAGAAGTTTATATAGTCCCTATTTTCCAGGCACTTCCTTTAACGGCAAAAGCAACACTAAGGTTAAATGTCCTTTTCATGATGACAAAACCCCCTCCTTCACTCTGTATCTGGATACTGGCAGATTTCAGTGCTATGGCACTTGTGGCGTTAACGGTGATGCCATTGAATTTATAGAAAAAAAAGAAGGTCTCGACTTCAAGAGCGCGGTTAAGAAAATAATGGAAGACCAGGGAATAACAGAAGAACAGGTTTCTTTAACATCCGAAAGCAAAAAAGGAAAGCCTCCTACCCCTCCCAAAAAAGAACAGACCAAACCAAAGGAGGAAGCTTCCTTTCCTGGCACTAAAGAGGTGGAAAAGGCCCGCCAGCAATTATTGAGGAACAAAGATGTCTTAAGAAAACTCAAGGCTGAACGTGGCTTTAATGATGAAACTATCAAAAAACAACGGATCGGCTACCAGAATCAAAAAATTATAATCCCCATAGAGCAAGGGCAGGGCAAATGGAATTTAAAACAACATAAGGGGTATCAAACCAAGGGAGCAAAGGCGGTTCTTTATCCTTCAGGAATAACGAAAAAGGCAAGGGAGGAAAAAAGCCCTCTCCTTATCGCCGGGGGTGAGTTCAAAGCCCTTCTTCTTAACCAGAAAGGTTTCCATGCCGTTTGTGGCACAGGTGGTGAAGGGACATTCAAAAAGGAGTGGATCGAAGAATTCAGGGGCCTGGATGTAATCCTGGTCTTTGATAATGATGATGCCGGGAAGGCCGGTGCTAAGAAGGCCGGGGATTACCTTTTAGGGACTGCTAAGAGCGTAAAGACGGTACTGTGGCCGGACTGCATGGACTCCCGGAAAAAGAAGGATGTCACTGATTACTTTGTAACGCTGGGAAGAACCACCAAGGATTTCCAAAAGCTCTTAGATCGGGCCATTGATGCAAGAGCGGTACTGAAAGAGATTTTCGGAATTAAATTCATCCAACCCGGTACCTATATCGTGGAAGAGGGCAACGTAAAAAGGGAAGTTCACGATAAAAGCCCTATCACCATTACCCATTCGCCGGTCTTGATTACAGGCCGGGCCATAGATGTAGAGCAACACACTGAAGAGCTGGAAATATCCTTCAGGCGGGATGGGCAATGGAGAGAGAAATGGATACCCAGGAAGTCGGCTTTTAATTCTCAAAAAATCATGGAGTTAGCTGACGAGGGTGTCTGTGTAAACTCCAGGAACTCAGGGAAGTTGGTTGACTACCTTGCCGATTTTGAGGCGTCCAATCTTAACCTTATGCGCAAAACTATAGTTGCCAGAGGGCTTGGGTATAAGGAGCATAAAGGGAAGAAATTTTTCGTGTTAAGTCCCAAGGCAAACGGGAAGTTGAAAAGCGATGAAAGTACTATTGAGTTTATCCCGGAAGCTGGGTTCGAGCGTTTTACTAAAGCCCTTCAACCACAAGGAAAATATTTCAAATGGATAGAAACTGTAGAGCCAACCCTTGAACACCCCCTTGCCGTTTTTGCCTTTTGCGCTTCCTTTGCCGCTCCGCTTTTAAAAATACTGAAAGCTCCTAACTTCATCATTGACTTTTGGGGAGAAACCAGCCTAGGAAAAACAACCGTATTAGAATTAGCATCCAGTGTATGGGGAAATCCCCACAAAGAAACGGGTGGTTTAATCTTTTCCTGGGACTCTACCCGTGTATACCTGGAACGTATGGCCTCCTTTTTTGGTGATTTCCCTATTTTCCCGGATGAAAGCCAGACCGTTGATGACAATATTCTTACAAAAATACTTTATCAGGTTGCTAATGGCGTTGGGAAAGGCAGGGGAGCTATAGCGGGTGTCAGGCATACCGAGTCATGGCATACAGTATGCTTTTCCACAGGAGAGCGTTCTTTAGCTGACTGTACAACCTTCTCAGGAGCCAGGGCAAGAACTATTCCCATACATGGATCGCCCTTTCCGAATGCCGGTGGAGAGTTTATCCGTAACCTGAAAGAGGGGCTTTATTCCAACTACGGGCATGCTGGTCCGCGCTATATGGACGTAGTACTCCCTATTTGGCAAGACAAAGAAAAGACGAAAAAGTTAAGAGAAGAATACAAGTGGTATCAGGGAAAGCTTTCCCAAGAAGCTAACTCAGAAATTGGTGACAGATTCTCTCACTATTTCGCCACAGTGTTAGTAGCTGGGGACTTGGTAAAAAAGAATTTGGATATAGGCAAAGGGTGTGATTTTGAGGAGAGCACATACCGTGCTTTCAAAAGCCTTATCAACGATTCAGAGCAACAAGCCGACCTTGCAACAAGGGCCATGGAGCACGTCCTTTCTTGGGCAGATGGAAATGAAAGTTCATTCAACGGAAAAGTATTTGATTCTCCAGGGGTATGGAGACCTGGAGAGTGTATCGGGATTCTCCCCCATAAGCTTACGGAGATTTTGCGTAAGGAGGAATATCCCTACAGGGCTGTACTAAAGGGATGGGAAGTAAGGGGTTGGATTAGAACGAATGGCAAAAATAAATCTTGGCCTCTTGAGTATTTGCAAGATGGGAAACCAAAGCAAAAACGTTTTATTTATATTCATTGGAAAATCGTTGAAAGCTTTTTTCGTAAATAAAAAGGCACACCAAATCATGAAATGCAAATATTATCCGTTTAAATAATCATTAATCTTCCACAAAAAAAGGAGACTCAAAATGGAGACCACCAAAAACGCTAATGAAGCATTTAATACTTTACGTGGATGGGTTGTAGAAAACATCAAGGGTTTCATAAGAGCCAACCCCATCGCAGAAGGTCGGGCAGCTGGCCCGGCTTATGAGCCAATCCCAACGCACCACAAGGTGATTGGCATTTACTATCCAAGGGAATATGTGGCGATTTTGCCCCATGTTTTGGAGTGTGAATTTTTATCCAAATATAATCTTTCAAAGGCAGTAATTAATGAATGGATAGAGGATGGATTGCTTGTTCACGACAAGGGAAAAAACACAAAGTGCATTAGAACTGGACGCCTTACCGGTGGCATGTTGGAGGGGAACTTCAGGTTTCACCAAATCCCCTGGGACAAATTCAATCCTGACGATGAGGATTAACCATGGACCTCGATAAAATAACCCCGGATCAAAACAGAAAACTTTGGGCTACGGCCAGGGAGCTTTCCATGGAAGAATCGGAACTCCGAAACTTGGTGGAAAAGGTGACTGGTTCCAGGTCTATTTCCAAGCTTACCAAGGGGCAGGCTTGCCGCGTCATTGATCGGCTGGAAGGGAAGGCTTCTAAAAAGAAGAAACCTCGGAGAAAAGAAAAGGGAATTCTAAAAAACGAAAGCGTTATTGTTTTGGTCACTCCAGAGCAATTGGGCTTTATAGAGAACTTAAGGAAAGAAGCCAAGTGGGAGGAGTCCCATTTGATGAATTTCATCAAGAAAATGTGGAATCGAGATAATGTCAAAAAGCTCCGACATGTAGAGGCAGGGGTAATGATAAACGTTTTAAAGCGGGCTAAAGAAAAACAAAAGGAGGCGAGAGCCTAATGAATAATCTCTTGAATACCAGGAAGGGCGAGGGACCGGGTGTCCTGGCCATCAGGGTCCCGTCAGCACATCCAGAGTATTGGAGATGGCCCCCACTCTGACAGCCTCAAGCCTCAATAATATTTTACTTTTTTTACGGGTACGACTCAATGAAGAACTACTTCAATACAAAAAAAGGGGAAGCTTTGCTTAAGGAATACCTCCAGAAATTCAAAGGGGGTTCGCTCCGAGTCTATTCCTCCGAAATAAGCCAGTACTTTTCCTTTGCCGGTTGCGACCTTTCCGGCATCACCAAGGAAAGCCTTCACGCTTATCAGGCAAAGCTTGCAAAGGAGCATAGCCCAAAGACTGCTAAAAGGAAGTTTAGTATTTTGAATGGCTTTTCTAAGTTCCTTGAGGGTAAGGAGAAGCTTGGGTTCAAAAATCCTTTCACGGACGGTCTAAAGCCTTTCAGAACCCACACAGGCGCGGAATCGGAAGACCTACAGAAATACCTTGAGAAGTTCCTTGATACGCTTCACACACGCAACACTCAGCGCTCATATGCCAACATGATCAACCTTTGCTTTGAACATGTAGGGAAGGACTTGATGGAAATAGGCAAAGCCGACATAGAGGCATACAGGGACTTTCTTTTGAAGGAAGGTTACAAGAAAAAGAATGGAGAGCAAGTGAAATATAAAGACTCTGCTTTATGGAGTAAGTTTATAGCCCTGAAAAAATTCTTTCTTTTTGTCCAGGGAGAGAACAGAAAATTCAAGTCCCCAATGACGTCCCTAAAGGCTTTGAACATCTACCCACCGCCCAGGGATAAAGGGCATTACGATATCCTTAACGAGGCAGAATCCAAGCGGCTCTTGAAGGCCCCTGACATCAGGACTAAAATCGGCATCCGAGACCGGCTTATAATCTGTTTTTTCCTTATTTGGGGACTCCGGGCCAACGAAATATGCAAAATAAGGCATGGAGACCAAGACGGAGATCGGGTAGGCGGTCAATTGCGTATTTGGATAAAGAGCCGGAAAGGGAAATTCAGAAATCGGCCAACCACACCGATTGTCTTAAACGGGAAGGCTTTGCAAGCCTGGGATGCCTGGATGGATGTCCTTAAGAAGGCACGGATAAAAACAAGGGAAGACCTTCCTGTTTTTTTGCCTTTCACGTATGACCGTGGCGACCGTGGTTTGACCATTAAGAGATGTAAGGAGCCTAAACCTTTGTCTGTAGGAGCTATCGAAAACCTTGTTGCCAAGTATTTGGTCAAGGCCCGGATTGAACGGGATGGTAAAGCCCTCTCTCCCCACGCACTAAGGCACACTGCTTTAACTTCTCTAGCAAGGGCTGGGGTTGATATCCAGGATTTAAAACAGATTGCGGGCCACTCTAACGTAGAAACTACAATGCTTTATGTCCGAGCGCGTGAGGACTTTAAAAATAATGTAGGGAAGTCGTCACCCTTCAACAAATGAAAGAGCCCCTGAGACCTTTCGCAAGTCCCAGGGGCTAAAAAAAATAGAGGTTCGGGGAAGAAACCTCCTGTGGAATTAATTTTTTAATCCTACCACACAGGAGGCCGAATGAAAAAGGATAGTCCTAATGAACAGGAGTTGATGGAAATTTTTATGACTGAAGCGAAAAAATATCCAGTTCTCTCCAGGGAGGAAGAAATTAGCCTGGCCAGGAAAGCCCAAGCAGGTTGTCTGAAATCGAAGGATCGGCTCGTAAATTGCAATTTAAGGTTAGTTCCCTTTTTCTTAAATAGGTTTAAATATTTTAAGCCAGGGGTTCCAAAAATGGACCTGCTGAGTGAAGGGTGTCTTGGCCTTATGAGGGCAACGGAGCTGTTTGACCTATCCAAGGGGGTTCGGTTCGCTACGTATGCTGAATGGTGGATAAGATCAAAAGCCGGGCGTTTCTTATTTTTGCATTTTCGGCATAATGCGGATTCCCTGGATGAACCGGCTTTCAACGATACGGACGAAACGAAGCTTGATTTGATTCCCTCAGAGGAAATACCTGTGGATCTGTGTGCGGAGTATTCCCAGGCATGGGATAGGCTGAAAATCTTAAATGAGCGGGAACGGGAAGCCCTTGTTATGAGGTTCGGAGAAGACAAGGAAACTGTGGAAATTGCTAAGGAGATGGGGATTGCCAAGTCCAGGGTAAATCAAATTGTATATAGCGCATTAAGGAAAGTCCGGTGGGATATGAACGGCTTGGCCTCCAGGAATCCATCGGTAAAAACGAGACAAGGCTTGGCTTGAAACCGTTGCACTACAAGGGTAACCCGCGAATAATACTATCATTGTCGTTAGGTTTTTCAGAGTTAAACGGGTTAAAAAAGGAGCCCACGGATGAAAAGTTTTAAAATGTGCGAAAAAGTTTTAACCTCTCAAAAACCCCGCGTATTTATTAGGGATGCGGCGATTTTTTACGGACTCAATCTACTTATATGTTATATGCATCGGGTTAAGCAAATAATTTCAATTTTAGGGCTGTAAGCCCTTTAAAAACAACAAGTTACAAGTTTCAGCACTGCTTTTCCCGGTATGTTTCCATTTTGAAAATATAGTTTCTTTTTTGTGTATTTTTCTTTTTTTTGAGGCCAAGAACGCCAGATAAGCCTTTATTGGCGCGGGTTTCCTGGGGAAAGTAAAATGAAAGGAGTTAAAATTTTGTTAAAACATTGCATGCAAAGTAATTGCGCGTAGAGCGTTTACATGCAGTGTGGCCCATATTTTTGAGGAAAATTGATGTGGTCTGTGTTTTTGGAAAGGTAAAAGTCAATGTTTTTAAATACTTACGCCTTTCTTGTGTTTCATTTTTGTTTCCATATTCTTTCCATATCCTTATTCATTACTTTCTTTTTGCTTTTCAACCTTTCCTTTTAGGAGTTACTTGAATGAAACCGGTAAAAAAAACAACCAAGATCCAGGTCCAGGGAAAACGGCATGTGGTGGTGGCTGAAGATGTCAAAATCGAGAAGCTTATCCAAAAGGGGATTGGCATCAAAACCAAAATGGACGGCTTGAAAAAAGACCTGGAGGCAATCCAAGGAGAGATTACAGAGATTGCCAGGAAGCGGCGGGAAGGGACTACCACGGTCACCTTGGAAGGGGTATCCCTCCAGTCCACTATTACCTTTCGTGAATCCTTCAAGGTTTCGGAAGATATCGTAGAAATTCAACAACCGCTTGGCCCGCTTTTCGATAGGTTCTTTGAGAAGGAGACTGAGTACAAGGGCACGAAGGACTTTAAGAAGTTCATGGAATCTACCCATGCCCTGGGAATCGAAAACGCGGAAGAGGTCAAGGAACAAATTATGGCTTACGTTGCTGTTAAAGAAACCAAACCGAGCGTCAAAATGGAGGAAAAGAAAGATGATTGACACCTTTGGTTTAACAGAAGATGACCTTCATCCAACCTACCAGGGACTGGTTAAGCTGATTGGCCTTGAGAATACCCTGAAAATTGTAAAGGAGTTTGGTGGTGGTGAGATTTATTTCCCAACAATAAGGGAGCAAAGCAAGGCGGCAAGGAATCGGAAAATATGTGCAGAATACAAGATACACAATGGCAGGAAATTAGCTTCCAAATACGATCTATCCCATAAGCAAATTAAAAACATAGTTAAAGAAGGAAAAAAATTGGGGCATAAAATTGAATCTTTTATGCCCCAACCTGAAAATCCGGCTACATGAAATAAGGACTTCCGAGAGTGCGACCCCCAGGGTAAATGGGGCATAAAAAATCATTTCGAGAAATAGGCCGGTTGGTTTACAATGAATTCCTTTAAATTCCTTGGAAAGGCAAAATGGAAAAAGTAGCTCTTTATTTGAGAGGTTCCACCGATCTTCAGGAGATGTCCATCCCGGATCAAAGGAAGATCCTTAAGAAATACTGCCAAGGCAAAGGCTATAAGGTAGTTGATGAATTTCTGGATGAAGGAATATCCGGTACTACCTTTGAAAAGAGGCCGGGGGTCATGGGGCTTATCCACCAGGCTCAATCCGGCCTCCATAAGTTTGCCAAGGTGGTAATTCTGAATGAATCCCGTTTCGGAAGAGCGGCCAATGCCAAGGAATCCTTCCATCATGAATTCCTTCTTGAAAAAGCCGGTGTCCTCATTGAATACGCTCAAAGTGAAAGCAATATGCCGGGTCCGGCTGGTCTGTTAACAAGGGCCATCAAGTATGAACAGGCCGGGGAGTTCAGCAAGCAACTTTCCAGGGACACTATCCGTGGACAAAAAACAGCCGCCGAAATGGGGAACTCCACAGGCGGCTACCCTCCTTTCGGATTTGCCCGGATGGTCTATGATGAAACCGGGAAGGCCCTCCACATCCTTAACCAGGGTCAAAGGAAGGCAGTTAAAAACCATAGCGTGAAGTGGGTTCCTGGAGACCCTCGACATATCAGGATCGTTAACCGGATTTTCAGTCTTTACTCAGAGGGACAAAAGGGGCAAAAGGCCATTTGCCATACCCTCAATTCAGAAAACATTCTTTCCCCTAAGGGCGGTCCCTGGGGAATAGATACGATTCATTCCATCCTGGTGAATAGGGCCTACATCGGGGAACGGAGGTATGGCGGTAGCAAGTGGTCCAAGAAAGTTTCTGAAAAAGTGGTTTGCCGGGATGCACATCCTTCTATAGTCCCGAAAGTTCTTTTTGAGAAGGTGCAAGCCGTTATGAAGTCCAGGCACTTTGGAAAGTGCAATGGGATGAGGACGGAATACCTTCTTTCCGGGAAAATTCTTTGCCTGGATTGCGGGTACAAATTCCAGGGAAGAAAGACAAAAAATAATGAAGGGAGGCTTTATTATTACTATGTGGATTCCGGCTACCAGAATTACCGTGCCTGTACTCCGCTTTCGATCCCTAAATACTCCAAGGATGGAATCACCGGAATTGAAGATTTTGTGATCGATCAAATTGGGAAAATGTTGGATAGCGATAAATACGTGGATCGCTTTAAGGGCTACCTGAAGGATATCTTAATTGGCTTGGAAAGGGAGTCCAATACTGCGTACCCCATGCTTCAGAAAAAGCTTAAAGACCTCGACCGGGAAATTACCTCGATCCAGGATGTTTTAATTGAAACAAAGTCCAAATCCCTGGGTGAACGGCTCTTAAAAAAAGAAGCGGAACGGGAAGAACTCTGTAAAGAACTTGGGAATTATGAGGGGATCAAAAAAGAGCCAAGCAAGGTTTTGCTTCTGGTGAATGAATACGCCGAGGTTCTCAAGAATGTAGGAGAGGTTATCCGAAAAAGAAGTCCTGGAGAGCAAAAAACGGCTATCGGGTTCTTCCTGGACCGGGTTGAGGTAAGGAAAAAGGAAGGGGTAGCGCGTTGCTATTTCTACGATTTACCCCGGCCCGGTGGCATAGATTACCTGGTTCCGGGCCTGGAGAAAAACCGTGTATGTCAAGATGGTGCCGAGGGCCGGAATCGAACCGGCACGGTCTTTTGAACCGAGGGATTTTAAGTCCCTTGCGTCTACCAATTCCGCCACCCCGGCAAAGGATATTCTTGATTGATGATCTTAGATACTAAAAAAATAAATTCGTGAAATTCGTGGTAAAGAAGTTTTTTGCTGTAAGCTTTTGTGGTAAAAAAAATTCAAACCTATACTCTTTTACTTCACATCCAACAACGGCTTAGGCGTGGATGCAGTTGAAGGTGGAAGGTTAGGAAGTTCCACCTGAATGGTGCCCGTTAGGGAACCTAAGAATTTCGCAATACTTCCAATCTCTTTATCGGAAAGCTTAACGCCAAGCTGAGTCCAGCCCATGATCCCAATCGCCTCTTCCAACTCCCATACCTTCCCATCGTGAAAGTAAGGGTAGGTGAGTTCGATATTCCTTAAAGAAGGCACTTTAAAAGAGTACTTGTCCGCCTCGTCCTTGGTGACATTAAAACGTCCCACATCTTTCTGATTTTTATAAGGATTTTCCACTCCAAAGGTCATGTAAGAGTTGCCGCCCACCGCGACTCCGTTGTGGCACCCCACACAACCCTTATCCATAAACAGTTTCAATCCCTTCTTTTCATCATCACTAAGCGCCTTTTTGTCTCCACCCAGAAAAGCATCAAATGGAGATGGAGTGAGCAAGGTTCTCTCAAAGGCGCCGATGGCATCGGCCATATGTGTGTAAGTCAGTGAGTTGTCTCCCGGAAATGCTTTTGTGAAGCGGTCCACATATTCGGGGATGCTCTTCAACCTCTGAAGCACCAAGTCCTGGGTGGCGGCCATTTCTACACCGGCAAGAACAGGACCCTGAGCTTGGGCTTCCACATCTTCCGCTCGCCCATCCCAAAATTGGGCCAGATGCAGAGCGGCATTCCAAACCGTGGGGGCATTTCTCGGACCTTTTTGCCACTTATGCCCTACGGAAGTTTCCAGGTTGTCCGTTGCACTACCAGCCAGGTTATGACAGGTGTTACAGCTAATGAGGCTACTTTTGGAAAGTCGATGTTCAAAGTAGAGCATCTTGCCCAATTCTACTTTTTCCTCATTCAGCTTATTGGATGCTTTCTCAACAGGGGCCTTGGGTAAGGGCGCAAAATTTTCCTTCGCTTCTTCCAGAAGCTTTCCTGCGTTAGCAAAAGAAGTAGCAAAAAAGATTCCGGCACAAAGAGCAACTGCAATGATAAAAGTTCTGTTTTTCATAATGTTCTCCTAATTAATAAACTATTGGGCACTTCCAAATACCTCTCTTTACGACCCCCTAACCCCCTTTACAAAGGGGGAACTTACGATAGGGAGGTGGAACTGGGATTATTCCATTACTCCACTACTCCATTATTCCTTATTTTTACTCTTGGCGGAAAAGGCCGCCACCCCAAGTACCTGCTAATATCTTGCCACCATCACGAAAAGCGAGGGTTTGGACAATAGGATTATAGATTTCTTTACCTATCCTCGTCCAGGACTTCTTTGCTGCGGACCACCGAAACAGTCCACCCTGGGTGCCGGCATAGACCGTGCCGTCCGGGGCCACTGCAAGGGTGGACATCCTTTTGGTGGTCAGGCCTTCACTGATTTTTTCCCAGTCGGAGGAGTCCTCGGCTTTGAAATATACGCCTTGCCGGTCTACTCCCGCATACATGCTTCCATCAGGATGCGGAACCAGCATCTTAACGGACCAGTTTTTTAACGCGCCGCTTACGTTCTTCCAACCCTGGTCCTCACCCATCCATTGGATGACACCGATGTTCGTGCCCGCAAAGACCCGGCCTTTTTTATCCGTGACCAGGGCATGAACTACATTGTTAGTGAGATTCTTTTTCGCAGGGACCCAGGATTCCCCCTGGTCCTTGCTCATGTAAGTTCCTTCCTGGTCCGATCCAGCGAGGATGATCCCACCCGGCGCTGCAGCCAGGGAGGTTATGGACAGGTTAGCTGTTTCCCCGGAAGTAAGCTTGATGGTGTCCGGCTTATAAGGGTTTCCTTTGTAAATTCCGAGGCCGGAAGCTATGAGCAGGGTATTTTCGTCCACGTGAAGGAAGTCCCTGATATTTTTAATTTGTCGCTCCAGTTCATTCCAAACCCCTTCCTTGTTCAAGGTGAAAAGGGAAAAGTAGGTTCCTACCACATCCCCTTCCTTCATGGAAGTCAGCTTGGTTATGTTGTAGTTGGTGATACCCTGATTACTGGTTTCAAAAGTTTTACTTCCTGCAGGCCTGGTATAAAATCCATTTCCCGTGCTGCCGGCAAAGAAATTTCCTTTGGCATCGTTAAGCATGGTAATAATCACATTATCTTCCGGGCCCAGGTTCTCCCATTTATCATCACTTAGCAGCTGGTAAATGCCCACTTCGGTACCGGCATAAATTTCACCTTTTTTGCCCAGCAAAAGGCTTTTTACAAAAGAGGTGCCAAGAAAGGCGCTGATATTTTGCCACTCTTTACCGTCATACCTAAAAACTCCATTCCCCCATGCTCCGGTAAAAAGGGTTCCCTTGTTATCTGAGGTAATAGAAGTAATGATCTCTTCCACCAATCCGTAATGGTTCCACTGTTTCATGTGTTTGTCGAATTGAGAAATGCCACTTTCGGAACCTCCATAAAGAACACCTGAAGGAGTGATCACAAGAGCGCTGATAAACGGTATGGCAAGGCCCTCGCTTTGATTGTCCCAATTGGCCCCTTTGTCATTGCTGGAATACATCCCGGTCCCCCAAACAGATGCGAAAATGGTGTCCGATTTATCAACCACCATGGCCGGAATCCAATTCTTGGGGCAATTTTCAAGGAAACTCCATGCGGATTTCCCTTTTTCCTTTTTATACACTCCTTCTTTTGTACCGGCGTATAGCGAGCCATCAGAGGTCATGGCCATGGAGGTAATGAAGGGCTGCTGTTCCAATCCGTTATTAACAGGCGTCCAGTTTTTTCCCAGGTCGGAGCTTTTGAAAACGCCCGCACCATCCGTCCCGATGTAAAGGGTTCCTTTCCCATCGGAAATCACGGCTTTAATGTTTCCTCCAAAAGGCCCCAAAGGTTTCCATGATGATTTGGCTTCAGCCGAAGTAGTTTCCGCTTCCGTGACAGCGGGGCTCAGGTACTCCCCAAAAAACATGGCAATGGCAAAAAAAGCGATGGCAATTTTTTTCATCTCTCGTCCTCCCTTATTCATTAGGGTTATTGAGAACTTAGCGACACTTCCAAAAGCTCATTTTACATCCCCTAACCCCCTTTAGTAAGGGGGAATTAGTGGTAGGTTTCTTTAAAAAAGAGAGTTTTTGGAAGTGCTCTATTTTAAGTAAAGGGCACAAGCCGTCTTTGCGGATGCAGCCATTTCATTATATGCTTCGCAAGCCTGGTCCGTGGGAAAAGCAATGACATTGATATTTCTGTTCGAGAGAACTGTTCTGACTTCTTGGACCAGCTTCATCTGGTCGGAAAAACCAGTTCCTATGATCAAGACTTTAGGCCATGCGGGGATGATTTCAGTCAAATCGGCAAGGGTGACAACCAGGTCCGCCTTCCTTTTCCAGGGGCAAACGATCCTGTCGATCAGCAAGGTCTGCCTGCCTTCATCGGCTTCAACCGGAGAAGGAGGAACCACCAAAAGATCGGAGGTATACTCCTTTCCATCAATAATTACCATTCCAGGTGAACATTTTTCGATCATTTTTTAAACCTTTCTATTTAATTGCGCAGAAAACAGCAATTTCATCTTTAAAATAAGGTGGGAGTTGTTACGATTGATGTAAGTTCGATTATATACCCAAGATTCCTGATTATAAGGTGAACATAGGGAGGTGTCAAACTTAAAGTTTCATCTCCTCCATCAACCTATCGGCGATATTACTCTCTTGTGTCTTGAGAAATTGTTTTTTTGCCAAAGTCCTTTGAACCTCCTGCCTGTTATTAAATTGCAACAACCTTTTGTCAGGGGTTGGAGTTGAACATTTTGCCAACTCTTTTTCCAAAAAAAGGATGCAGGCTTGCAGGGGATTTTTCACTTTTTTCTTTTTCGTTGAGGCAAAGACCCTTGGGAAGTTCTTTTTAAGGGAAAATAGGTCCATCTTTTCACCTTCGGTTTGCAGAAGTCTTAGTTGGTCTTTCAAATCCTGAGGATCTTTTTGCATTCCTTTCTCGCACATGGACTGAATTTGTCTCAAATGGTTTTCATCGTCAGCATCCAACTCACATTGGGTCTTTACATAGATCCTTTCAGGCTCGGTGAGATGGTCCCACCCTTTGGAGGCCAGCTTCTTTTCCGCTACAATCATTCTCATATAGGCGATAAAATATTTTTTGCCGTATTTTGTTTCCGTTTCGGTAAGTTCTTTGTAGTCGTTTTGGTTTTGCACTAGCTTGCCCGACTGGAATTTCAGCATTCTTTGCGTTGCCTCCTGCAGGACAAATTCCCCTGTTTGCAAAACGTCCTCCGGGATAGGAGTACCTATCCGGGAGCACTTCCGGTACTCTCCTCCTGCTCTAAGAGGCATGGCGGGGCCCGCCACGTAAATTTTCGCTGAATAATCCTCTTTTAGCTTTTCCAGGATTTCGTGGACCCATAGTTCATTGTTCAGGTAGAAGGCTCCGGAGGAACTGGGCAGGGTATTGGGTTCGGCATCGCCACACAGGATGAATTTCCCCCCCGGCGAAAGTATCCTCCAAACCTCTCCGGCAAAGGCTTCATAATTTTTGATGGCCCCGGAGGTATTGACCATGAGGAGATTATCCATGGAATTATTTTTAAAAGGCAGGGTCTCGTTCAGGTCTCCCTGGATCATCCAGGATTCCGTTGTTGGCTCTGCCTTGTTTAGCTTTCTTTTCGATTCCAGAAGACCGTTTAGAAAAAGATCCAGATAATATTGGGTGACAATCTTTGTATCTTTTAATATGCAGGGGTCGAATCCGCAACCAATTTCCAGGAGCGTTCCCGGCCGAACCATGGGAGCCAGTTTTTCCATAAGCAGCCGGGTCTGGATCTGCTCGGCCCTTAGAGAGCGTTCCAATTCCGCTCCTCCTTCCCTCCCGACTATATTTTTGAGGAGAAGGCCGAACCTTTCCATGGAAGGGTGTTCGGATTGCTGTTTGGCCGAATCCAAAGACTGTTCTCCAGAAGAGATGATTGTTTTATATTCCGATGGGTCCATACTTTTGGTATCCTATGGTTGAGAAGAAACGCCATGCCTGATGTCATTTTGTCTGATTATATTCAAAAAACCTACCACCAATCAAAAATCTAAAATCAC
>JAJDAS010000057.1 GCA_029261755.1 Nitrospinia bacterium | reverse complement strand
ACCTCCAAAAATATATTTTTTGTTGGAAGTATAGGATTTAACAAGTTAAATGTCAACAAAACAACTTAGCGCTTATGGGGCATCGCCCCCGGACTTGTTATAAAAAAATCATTCAAGCCCCAACGGGGCGAAAGTCAACTTGACCTTCGTGGCTAAATTGCCTTTCGCCCTTTCAGGGCTAATTTGTTTTCTTGCCGAATTCCGGGGGCCTTGCCCCCGGCTATACGCTTTCGGCCCTCCGGGCCTGTGAACGGTTACGGTTTTTTAGTAATTACGGTTTTTAGGGTTTCTCAAGCTTATTAAGCTTTAACATCTTATGTTTGCAAAAAGCATACTAATTCAAATGTCTTCCGTAAGTAGCTGTAATTTAAGGATTTTTGTTTTTTTTGAAAAAAGAAGAAGAACTAGCTATGGCAAAATGTAGAATGAAACGATAATATCCTTTATTTTTCAGCAACTTACACGATCAGGCAAAACGCACAAAAACATGCATTTTGCATTAGACCTAAGTGCATTTCCAAGAAAGCTTCAAGAGTTATTATGGAGCGCTGAGTTTATTTCAGGGAAGGGAATTCGCAATTGGAGGGGGTAGTTCAATGTAAGTATTTTTCGGCTCTTCCGGGTTTGGTGTGGGAATTTTTACTTAGGGGCAGTAGGTAGAGGTTTAATTCGTCGCAATGAAATAATCGTTTTTGGTTTTTCAGTTTTTTTTGTTTTTGGCCCGGAGGGCCTACACATGACAGCCCAGGGTGAAGGCGTGATGTTTTCAAACGCCGTAGCCCTGGGTAGCGGAGACCACATGAGTAAGCTCTGAAAGAGCGCCACACAAAAAAATTGTTCGAAATCATGCGTTATATGGCAAACCCATTTATTGATCTCGGCCGTCCTGGCCTCGACCCTCACGGGCGGCTAAAAAACAGCCGTCCAATTTAACCGTCATGGTCAAATTGTGTTCCGCCCTTTCAGGGCCTAAAAAATAAACCGCCATGTTCCCAGGGCTGCGGCGTTTAAAAAGCACTCGCCTCTACCCTGGGCTATCATGCGCCGGTCCGTTGGACCGAAAAAACCAAGGAAATGCCCATTACACGTGCAATATTGAACATCATCCACCAATTTTGCCCAATGAATAAACACCCCTCAAACTCGGAAGAACCTATTTTTCTAATTTTGACTGCAACTCATCAAGTTGGATTGGTTTAGTGATATAGTCATCAAACCCTACTTCTTGAGCCTTAGTTTTATAATCATCCAATGCATAAGGGCCGAAAGCAAAAGAAGTTCGATTTGGTCCCTTTGAACAAACTTGACCAATTCCTCCACCCTTTGAATGGGGGACTAGTCACTGCTGGACGTCAGCAATATCTCTTTGGCCTCCAGGCGATTTAAAGACAGAAGCACCTGTTCAAAACGATATAAGAGTTCTTGCCTGTTTCCAATTTCTACCATAAACTTTCCTTCTTTCACCTATAAGCTTTTTTTGTAACCATTCATCCTTTGGTTCAAAATTCGGTTACGTTTAGAATTAGAGTTCGTAGTTTTTGAAAAAACAACATTTCAGCATTCCTAATACTTGAAAAGTTTAAGGTCAGTCAAAATCATAAGAAACCTGCACCCACCACTCACGTCCGGGCTGTGGCGCGTCCTCAGGGAAGGACATGGGAGCCGGGAATCGAACACCTTCGTCAAAGATATTTTTGATTCCGGCTCGAAGCGCTAAACCGTCCCAATATAAATTTTTTATTCCGGCAGTGATATCGATGGTATGATAATCATCCAGTTTAGGGCGGGGATCGCTTTTAATTCGGTCGCGTTTGCCAATATATCTATAGCTCATGGCTGCAAACCAGTCATCGGAGGGCTGATAAACCAGTCCAACATTTCCAAGCCAATTGATTGCCCCGAATATTTTTTTCCCCCCTTCGATATTTGCGTAAGAGACATTCGCGTCTAGTAAAAAATACTCAAAAATCTTCAAACTCAGTTCCAATTCCCCTCCGTGGGACTTAATGGAGTCGGTGTTAGTTGGCATGAACATGCCGCTGGTGGGGTTTTGGGCGTAATTGATCAAGTCGTTCATTTCCGAACGGAACAGTGTAAATCTCCCGATGAAAGGAGAATTTTTGTAAATATATTCCAATTCATAAGTTTTTACGGTTTCAAACTTAAGTTGGATATTTCCTAAGACAGACGGAGTATTTTTTACGTACATCTCTCCAAATGAAGGGGGGCGGAAGGCCTCCGAGTACTGAGCTTTTAAGATATGGTGTTCGTCCAAACGATACACGCCTGCTACCCTTAGAGTGCTGTTGTTGTTACTGTTTCCGTTATCCTGGTAACTGTCGTACCTCAGGCCGGCGCTGAGGGTCAAGTGGTCGGTGACTTTGAACTGATCCTGTATATAGATGCCGAAGATGCCTCGGCTTTTGTCTTCTTCAATCCAATTTTTCTCCCCACCAAAACGCTGGTAAGTCAGAGGCGCAAAAGTGACCGGATCATAATTAGCATCCAACCAGGTATCCCCCATTGCCACATGCTCGTATTCCACCCCAAAAAGCAATTGATGACGCTCCCATTCCTTCCAATGAAGATTCATACTGCCGTATGCAGCCCGCTCTTCATAGTGGGAATTTCCCACCGTGTCGTCAGGCGTAATAACGCCGGGAGGATAAAGCCATATCTTTCCTGAATCCCACAAATATTGCCTCAAACCGGCAGTAAGTTTCAATTGAAGGAACTTTGATATTTCCCTGTCCCACCCCATTTCCACCATCCAGGTCCTTTCTGTTTGGAGACGTTGGTCATCCAAAGGGGGGAGAGGCCCGGATAGTCCGTAATGGCTACCGAAGCTGGTTGAGGTCCATTGCGTGATCAGGGACAGGTCTTTGTATTCTAAAGACATTATGCCCGTGGGCGCCTCACGTGAATCATTTACCGGTCCGGGTGCATTGGAGGGAAGGCCAGATCCGGTAAAAATGTCCGGCCCGGATTCTACACCCGAGCGGTCTCTTTCCCATCCGGCAATATTCAGGCTGGCCTTAAAATCTTTTTTAACGTCATTGTAGGATGCAATGATTCCCGCAGCGTGTGCATTGAAGCTGCCCATTCGACCAAATACGCGATTATCTTCCTTTCGAGTAACCACATTGATCACTCCAAAATAGGCCCATTGCCCGTAAAGGACGGAGCCGGGACCCCGGATGACCTCTATTCGTTCCACCTGCTCTATTGGGATAAAGTACACAGGGACTGCCTCCCCTCCCTGGGTTGCGTTTAGAGGCACACCGTTTAACATGGCTTTAATTTTACGAGACCCGCCATTGGGGATTCCGCGCATGGCGGGATTGGAGCCGCCACTTCCCGACGTGGCAAAGAAAAGACCCGGCACAAGGTTCAATGCCTCGCCCACTGTGCGCGCGCCCCGCTTTTGCAGGTAGTCACCCTTCAATACCGTGATCATTCCGGGAGCGAGGTCTGCATCCAGCTTAGTTTTAGTGGCAAGTTCCGTATAAATTTCAATCTCCATCAGCTCCTCAATGCCCAGTTCAAAGATTTCTTCTGGCTTCAGAGGCGGCGCTTGCGGGGCGGCCCATGCGCAAATGGTGGCTATATGTAAAATTAATGTTGTGATAAAGGTTTTCATTTTTTACTATTTAGTTTACTTATTGAATTCGTTATTTTATTGGATTGAACATTTTAAAAACTTATATCTTACGTCACACAAAAAGCGGATGTTCATTTGATTCTCCAAAGGTTTAAAAAAAAATCGTAACTACTCAGGTTCAAAGTTCCAGGTTCACGGTTATACTACCAAAGCCACCATCCGGGCAATATAATAGATAAGCTTTTATGCACATTCAGGCTTGGAGTACCGCCTTCAGGCGGAATCGTTTAGGTCTAAAACCGTTCAAAATACTAACGTCGTACATCTGCTTTGGAGGCTATGATTTACGTACCCGTTCACAGGCTAATTTTTCAGGCCCGGAAGGCCGAAAGCGTATAGCCGGGGGCATCGCCCCCGGACTTGTTATAAAAAAATCATTCAAGCCCCAACGGGGCGAAAGTCAACTTGACCTTCGTGGCTAAATTGTCTTTCGCCCTTTCAGGGCTAATTTGTTTTTTTTCCGAATTCCGGGGGCCTTGCCCCATATGCGCTAACTTAAGAAATCTATAATAATGGGCTGATTAATCCTACTTGGCTCATACGACTTCTGGGTCGTTCTGCAAGATCTTCTCTTATAATATGCCAATTTTCGATAATATTCTCTAAGCATACCTGGGG
>JAJDAS010000056.1 GCA_029261755.1 Nitrospinia bacterium | reverse complement strand
AAAATTTTACCAAAAGGTTCCAATCTTCTTTTAACATGAATACCTCCTTTGCCTTGACATCATTGATAACAAGGAAAGTATATCATATCTTGCTATATTTAAAAACTTCTTAAGTTAGCGCATATGGGGCAGCGCCCCCGGTAGCAAGTAAAATAAGAGTATAAGCCCTGAAAGGGCGAAAGGCAATTTGACCTTTATGGCCAAATTAGCTGGCTGTTTTTTTGCCGGCCAAAGGGGCGAAGTTAGGCTGGCTGAAATCAAAAAACATCCTTTTATCTTCGTTTCCCGGCCTAAAAGGCTGAAGGAATTTTTTTCTTTCGCCCACTTTGGGGCTTTATTTTTTGTTTTCTAATTCCGGGGTGGCTATTGCCCCCGGCTAAATGCTTTCGACCCTCCGTGCCTGAAAATATGCTGAGTCGGCCTTACTGATTTATAGGCAAAAGTTCGCTTAAGCAAGGGGGAATTAGTGGTAGTATTCTTCAAATGGCTAGTTTTTGGATGCGCGCTAACCCTTCTCCCCAACCATCAAACCGATCTCTTTCAACAGTTCGGATATCAGATCCTCCCGCTTCACCTTCCGAAGGATCTCGCCATTTCGATAGAGAACTCCGATCCCTTTTCCGCCGCAAACGGCGATATCGGCCTTCTTTGCCTCACCGGGACCGTTCACCACGCAGCCCATCACGGCCACATGGAGTGGAACCTTTACCGTCGCCAATGCTTCTTCCACTTCTCTGGCGAGGCTGATCACATTGATCTCCTGTCTGCTGCATGTGGGACACGAAGTAAGATTGATTCCCCTTTCCCGAAGCCCCAGAGATTTTAATATGCCGAACCCCACCCTTACCTCTTCCACAGGGTCCGCCGAAAGAGAAACACGTAGGGTGTCGCCAAGACCTTCCGAGAGGAGAATTCCCAATCCCACGCTGGATTTGATAGTCCCGGATGCCAAAGTCCCAGCCTCGCTGATCCCGATATGGAAAGGGTAATCCACTTCCTTTGCCAGCATCCGGTAGGCCTCCAGGGTTTCCAAGACTTCGGAGGCTTTTAGAGAGATTTTGATATCAAAAAATTGTAAATCTTCCAGAATTCCTATGTGCCGCTTGGCGCTTTCCACCATGGCGGCAGGAGTGGAACCCATCTTTTCCTCCAGTCCCTTCTCCAGAGAACCGGCGTTGACGCCGATTCGTATGGGAACGCCTCGATCCTTCGCGGCGGCCACCACCTTTGCCACCTTTTCTCTGCTTCCGATATTGCCGGGATTGATCCTGAGGCAATCAACGCCTCCATCTAGCGATTTCAAGGCCAGCCTGTAGTCGAAGTGAATATCGGCTATGATGGGGATGGTGGTGCGTTTCTTGATTGCCGCCACCTTGTCGGCCGCCTCGGTGTCCGGTACGGCAATCCGCACAATTTCGCAGCCCGCCGATTCCAGGCGGTGGATCTGCGTGACGGTGCTCTCTACATCCCGGGTATCGGTATTGGTCATGGACTGGACGGAAATGAGGGAATCTCCACCGATGGCGATATCTCCCACTTCAATCCGACGGGTTTTTCTTCTTTGGATCATGGCTAAGAGTTGAGAATTGCGAGGAAAGGCTGACAAAAGATATTTTAGATTTTAGATTTGGTGATTTTAGATTGAAGGAATATTTATTTAAAAAAAACTACCACCAATCTAAAATCTATCCAAAGATATTTGAAATTTTTTAACCACTAACCACAAAGCCAAAAAAATAAAAACTTTTTAACCACTAATTTCACTAATTACTCGAATTAAAGACAAAGGAAAAAGGCTTTTTAAAATTGGTGTAATTAGTGGGATTCGTGGTTAAAGGTCTTTGATTTTAAAAGATTTTTAGATTGTGAGAGGCGAATTCTCAGAGTTAGTTTGTAAGTATTAACTAAAATCACAAATCTAAAATGACCTTAGGACGCTATTTTCAGAGCGGAGGCGGCGGTTTGATTTTCCTCATCGATGATAAAATCTTCAAAGACGGTGGGAGCCTTTTCCTTCAATATTTTTAATAGCTCAATGGCCCCTTTTCTGATCTCCCATTGAGCCGCTTTGGCGCAGCGCTCCTGGAAAATGTGTCTCCATTCCCGGAAATTGGCCGAGATCACAATTTCACTTTCCACGCCCTGGGGCAGGACGAATCTGGCGTCTTCCTTGCGGATTTCCAGGTCAATCAACTTTTTGTAGTTTTCCCTGGAGGCGTCCATGAAATTATTGTAGATGGCTTTTGCTTCAGGGTTATTGGCGATGCTATCCGGCATTACAAAGGAGAAATGCTCTTCATTCACGTACCTCTGGGATTGCTGGGAAAAGGAGCAGAGGCGGTGTCTTACCAGTTGATGGGTAAATCCTCTGGAGCCGCCCTTGATTCGGAAAGTGGCGTAGGCGTGCTCCAAAACGGAGTGGTGGCCGCTTTTGATGATCATCCGAATAAACTTTTTATGGCTGTCTTCGGACATTCTGTCGAAGGAGAGGTAGCAGGTCCGGCCTGCTTCTTCAATAAGTTTTTCCGGATCGGGGGTTATGGCAAGAAGTTTGATTTCCATTATTCATTAATTGTTAAGAAGGTGAATTAGAGTCATCACATTCTACAAAATATCCGGGAAGCCCACAAGGACGGTCCAAAATTGAAATTTAATGAAATCAATAAGATACCAAGAGGGGTTTTAACCCTCAACTTATTGAGAAGTTACGAGGGATTGAATCTAGTGCATTCAGGCAAAAAAAAGGGGACGATTCTCTACGGAGGAGGAGGGATTTGTAGTAGAGAAGCGTCCCCGGAGGAAAGCTATATATACGAGGGGTATATAAAACTTAGACAAGGTTCTTTTAAAATAGTTCCCAATTTTTTTCTGTTTGAGAAAAATTCTTTCGTAAGGGTTCACGGGTTTAATAATTGGGAAAATGTCAACTTTCCGTTTGTAGCATTGTTACAACCTCCTAACCCCCTTAACAAAGGGGGAATTAAAACCGATTCCCTCCCCGATGGGGGGGCAAAACTAATTCCCCCCTATCAAGGGGGGAGAAAGGGGGGTGTCGCAACGCTTGCGCGGCAAAAAAGTTTATTTTCGATTGGTAATGTCTTGTGAACGGATAAATTATTTCTTTGCCAAACCACTCATTTCTACTATAATGATTCTTTTTTTTAACTACACACCATTTGTCGCTATGCCTATTTCCCAAAAAGTAAAAGAAAGCATCACCAGGGCTTCCTGGATCAGGAAGATGTTTGAGGAAGGGATTCTCTTGAAGAAGACCTTCGGAGAGGAGGAGGTCTTGGATTTCAGCCTGGGAAATCCCACCATGGAACCACCTGAGGAGTTTTTTGCGGAACTGGAGCGCTTGGCTGGCCAAAAAAAAAATGGACGGCATCGTTACATGCCAAATGCCGGGTTTTCGGAAGTCCGCGAGGCGGTGGCAAAGCAGATTTCCCTGGAAAGCGGTGTCGCTTTCACACCCCAATGCGTGATCATGAGCTGCGGCGCGGCGGGAGGGCTGAATGTGGCCATCAAGACCATAGCCGATCCGGGAGATGAAATCCTCATCCTGGCACCCTTTTTCGCGGAATATCTTTTTTACGCGGAAAACCACGGAATCCGCCCGGTGATCGTGGAAACGGACGAAAATTTTGATCCCGATCTGGATGCCATCGAAAGGTCCATTACCCCAAAAACCAGGGGAATTATTTTGAACTCTCCCAACAATCCCACCGGGAAGGTCTATGGAGAGTCTTTCTACCAGTCTCTTAATGAATTATTGATCCAAAAGGAAAAGGAGACGGGCCAGCCCATCTATGTATTGGCCGATGACCCCTATCATAAATTGGCATATGACGGGCTGAAACCTCCCCCGGCGCCCAAATTCATCAAGAATTGCCTTCGGATTACCTCCCACTCGAAAGACCTCTCCATTCCCGGTGAAAGGATCGGTTACCTGGCTATTAGTCCGAATTGCGAGGATTTTCAGGAAATAGTGGATGGCGCCACCTTTTGCAACAGAACTCTGGGGTTTGTGAATGCCCCGGCTTTAGCCCAGCGTTTGGTGGCCGGACTCCAGTCCCTTTCGGTGGACATTGCAGATTACCAGTTCAAAAGGGACCTTCTGTACAATGCTCTCAAGGAAACAGGATATGAGGTCCAAAAACCATGCGGAGCCTTTTATCTATTTCCGAAAGCGCCCTTGTCCGACGATCTCCATTTTGTAAAAATCCTTCAGGAAAAGAAGGTTCTTACGGTCCCTGGAACCGGATTTGGAAGGCCGGGATATTTCAGGATTGCCTACTGCGTTTCGGAAAAGGTGATCCAAAGGTCATTAGATAGATTTAAGGATGCTTTTGATGAGGTTGCAGGGGGAAATTCCTGAACCAACCGTTTATTAGGGAAAACATGTTGGAAATTGGAAATTTTAGATTGGAAATTTAAAATTTAGAATTCTTTCTCAAATTTACCCCGTGGGAGTAGAGTATTTTCAGGAGAAAGCTATGATATGTGATAACTGTGGAAAAGAACGTGCAACTATCCGTCGCATAACACTTAACTATGGTAAAGGTGTTAAGTTGTTGGTTATTGAGAATGTTCCAGTGGGTACGTGTTCACACTGTGGAGAGAGCTACCTTACTGCTGAGATTTTACATGAAGTCGAACGGATTAAACTCCATCGCAAAAATTTTGCGAAAAGCGTTCTGTTGCAGTAGCCGACTTTGTATAATATTTATCCAGTTTTGACTAAATTCCAACATTTAGCAAACTTAGAGGTCCTAACTGATAAGTTCGATTGCAAGGGACTGCTTAAAGGCTGTTGAAAGATCATTCGAAAAACCTGGGAAACTTTTACCCCGAAAATATTGTGCTTGTGATAACATAAACCCGTAAAAATAAACTTTGATTACAGGACCTCTTGGAGCTGAACAAATGACCGAAGAAGACCAAAACGCAAAAATCCTGGAAGACCAGCAAAAAACCCTGGAAATCTATTCCAAAATGCTGGAAGAATCCAACCAAAAATTTGAAGAAAGCGTGAGAGAGCTTTCCATTCTGCGCCATCTTGGCGATTCTCTCCTTTACGCCCAAGACCTGAAAAAGATCGGGAGAGTGATTCTGGAGGTGGTGGTGGATGAGTTCGACACGGAATTCGGCTCCCTGATGCTTCTCAACCAGGAAAAAAATGTCCTGGAACTCTTTTCCGCCACAAGCCAAATGGAGGAGACCATCAAATATTTCGATGATTCCAACCAGGTTCATATTCCTATGGGGGAAGGTATAGCCGGCTGCGTGGCCGCCGAAAGAGAACCTATATTGATTCCCGATACAAGAAAAGACGACAGATTCGTCGCCCGCTCCAGCAATCACTTGACACGATCACTGCTTTGTATGCCCCTTATAGCCAAGGACAAGATCCTGGGGGTCATCAACCTCAGCAGCCCCATCAAGGATACGTTCAGCGAGAAAGACAAACGGATCATGACCATTGTCAGCGACCAGGCCGCCCTGGCCATTGAAAACGCCATTCTAACCCAGGAAAGGGTGAAAAATGAAAGAATATCCTCCATAGGGAAAATGGCCGCCACCATTGTGCATGACATCAAGCACCCCATGGCAAATCTGAAAGGCTTCGCCGAACTCATGGGGGAAGAGGACACCTCATTGGAGGAAAGAAAAGAGTTCGTTGGGATTATTGTGGATGAGATCGAACGGTTTGTTGCCATGACGGAAGAACTGATGGAATTCACCAGAGGCGGGGATTCCAAACTCAATTTGAAAACCCAAACGATGGAAGACTTTGTCAATGGTCTTATTCCTATTCTCCAGCGGGATTGTTCGGAGGCAAAAATTGAATTGCTTACTGCCATTGAATATAATGCAAAGGTTGAAATTGACGCCCAAAAACTTAGGAGGGTTATCTTCAATTTGAGCAACAACGCCAGAGACGCCATGGAGGGCGGCGGTAAACTCACCATTCGTTCTTCCAAAGATGGGGAGTATATTAACCTGGCCATTGCCGACACGGGGAAGGGGATTCCCCTAAAGATTTTGGGGACACTTTTTGAACCCTTTGTTACCCATGGTAAAGCCAATGGCACCGGGCTAGGCCTGGCCATTGTGAAAAAGATTATTGAAGACCATGGAGGAACCATTGGGGTCCAAAGCGAAGAAGGAAAAGGAACGGAGTTCAACATCAGGATTCCTGTGCAAGAGGAATAAGTTTTCTCCATTTTGTTTTTGGCTCCTTCTTGATCCTCCGGTTCTTTTTGGCGGGATTATTAAGAGTGCAGGGGACTAAAATGGATGTGTTGGACATTTTTTCGGAACTTGACGATGTAGCCGAAGAAACCGGCAAAGAGACTGCTGAAGAAACTGCCGAAGAGCCCGAAGAAATTGATGAAGAGACCGAGCTTCGCTTACTGGTTCAGGGAATCAAAGATCTGCCCACAGTCCCTTCTGTCTTGATGAAGCTGGTTACCTTAAGCCTTGACAACGTTGCGAACGCAGATGCCATGTCGAAAATCATCAATCTCGATATGACGATTTCGGCAAAGCTTCTGCGGATTTCCAATTCCGCTTTTTACGGATTTCGCGGAAAGGTAACCAATATCTCCAGGGCCATCATGATTCTTGGCTTTAACGAGGTGAAAAGTCAGGCCCTTGGCATGTCCATGTTCCAGGCATTCTCCAAGGCAACAGGCAATGTAGGTTTGATAAGCGCCACCAAACTTTGGACACATTCCATCGCCACTGCGGCAGTTTCAAAATATCTCACAAAGAAAATAGGTGCCGAGTCATCGGAAACTGTCGCCACAGCATGTTTGCTGCACGATATAGGAAAGGTTGTGCTGTTGCATTCCTTCCGGGAAGACTATAAAAAAGTTGCCGCAATTATAGAAAAAACCAAATGTTCCATTGCAGAGGCGGAACTACAGGTTTTTAAAGTTACCCACAATACCATTGGTGAATGGCTTTGTAAAAGATGGAAAATGCCGGACGAAATTGTGCAGTGTGTTAAATACCATGCGGAACCGGATAAAGCAAAAGATGAACACTTTCATATTGTATCCATGGTGCACATCGCTAACATCGTAACCCAAAGGTCCTTTGTAGGTTTCGGGGGTGATGAGTTGAAGCATGAAGTGAGTCAAACCGCTTTGGCCAGATTGGGGTTTAGTGAGGAAGGGCTTCAACAGGCCATAGACTATTTAGAGAAAGAAAAAGACAGCATATTGAGTGTGTCATAAGGGCACTTCCAGAAACTCTATATTTGAATAATTCCTACCGCTAATTCCCCCTTAACAAAGGGGGCTAGGGGGATGTGAAGAGAGTTTTTGGAAGTGCCTATAAGAACCTTTCTTACAGATGGAGATTAACCTGTGAGTATTTTGATCGTTGACGACTCCAAAAGTTTAAGATTGCTGCTGAAAGCTTTCCTCAAAAAAGCAGGGTATACCGACCTGCTGATAGCGGAATCAGCTGACCAGGCGTTTCAAATCCTGGGAATACCGGACCCGTCAGGGCCTCCCCCGGAAGTCAAACTCATTCTTATGGATCTGAATATGCCTGGAATGAACGGCATCGAAACGTGCCGCAGAATTAAATCGGTGGGAGCTTACAAGGATGTCCCCATTCTAATGGTCACTTCCGAAGCCGACAAAAGTAAGCTACAACAAGCCTTCGATGCGGGGGCTGAGGACCACGTGAACAAACCCATGGACAGGGATGATTTCTTGGCGAAGATATCCAAATACATGAAGGATGAATCCTGACAACATAAAACGAAAGAAATAATTTAATCAGCTTGAACAATCCGGTGGAAGCTCCATGAGCATACTTATTATTGACGACTCAAAACATTTTTGTAAATTGTTAAAAGGCATCTTAACAAAAAAAGGTTTTAACGATGTTATTGTTGCGGAATCCGTATCCGATGCTTTCAGCATTATGGGAATAGATGGTTCTGCGGGTTCTTCCCCAAAAATAGATCTTATCCTTTTGGATATTGTTATGCCTGAAATCGATGGCATCGAAGTATGTATCAAGATAAAGGCCGTGGAATCTTACAAGGATGTCCCCGTTATATTGGTCACTTCCGAAGCTGACCAAAATAAGCTACAACAAGGCTTCGATGCCGGGGCTGTGGACCTCATTAAAAAACCCATGGACAGAGAAGATTTCTTGGCGAAGATATTCAAATATATGAAGAACGAACCCTGATTGTATATGCTTCATAGAATCCTCTGGTGTCCAGGGGGCCTCCCCGGGAATCCATGCATGGAGATTTTGCCTCCGGTGGTTTGTGCACATGAAGCAAAAGAAATGATTTAATCAGCTTGAACAATTCGGTGGAGGCCCCATGGGCATACTTATCGTTGACGACTCAAAACATTTTTGTTTATTGTTAAAAGGCATACTTGAAAAAAACGGCTTTAAAGATGTTATTATTGCGGAATCCGTGCCCGATGCTTTTAACATTCTGGGAATGGAAGACCCTACGATCTCTTTCCCAAAAATTGACCTCATTCTTATGGATCTGGTAATGCCTGGAACGAACGGCATCCAAGCATGCATCAAAATAAAGGCTGCGGAAGCTTGCAAAGATATCCCTGTTATAATGGTTACTTCAGTAGCAGACAAAAAAAAACTACAACAAGCCTTCGATGCCGGGGCTGTGGACCTCGTTGCCAAACCCATGGACAGGGATGATTTGTTAGCGAAGGTATCCAAATATACGAAGGACTAATCCTCATTTAAAAAGTGAAAGAGATGAATGACAAAAAAGAACTGATTATGAGAATTGCAAGAGGGGAAAAGGTGGATCGCATCCCGGTTTCCATTTGGCGGCATTTTTACGATCTGGAGACCTCGCCAGAGGGCCTAGCTAAGGCAATGATCGATTTTCAAAAAAAATACGATTGGGACTTTATGAAGGTCAACCCGAGAGCTTGTTACCATGCGGAGACCTTTGGGGCCAAATATCGAATGAGCATCGACCCCAAAAAAAATCATGTTCGCATTGGCTCCCCAGTGGCAAGTCCCAATGACTGGCTGAAATTAAAACCGGCCTCCCTGAAAGAGGGCGCATTGGCCGAACAGGCCCAGGCCCTTCGATTGATCAAAAAAGAGTTCGGGGAAAGCCTCTTTATTCTTCAGACCGTTTTCCATCCTTTCTCCATCGCTTCCGATCTTCTGGAGACCCCGAAGGACCTGATCCCGCATTACCAGGATCACTGGAGCAAGTTGAAAAATGGCCTGGAGGTCATTACGGAAACCTTTCGAAACTACACAAGGACGCTGATCCGGGAGGGGACCATTGATGGCCTCTTTTTCGCCATCAAGGATTGGGGAACCTCTGATTTAATAAACGATGAGGATTATTGTCAAACGGCGAAATCCTTTGATCTGGCATTGCTGGAAGAGGCCGATCCCGGTAAATTGAATATCCTTCATGTATGCAAATCCAACAACAGGCTCTTTTCCTTTCTGGATTACCCCGTCCATGGATTTAATTGGGATGCTACGGACTCTACCAACCCCGGCCTGAAAGAAGTGGCCGCCAAGACCGATAAATTGATCATCGGCGGTGTGGCGCACAGGGGTAACCTGCTTTCCGGTTCCAAAAAGGAGGTGGAACGGGAAGTTGAGGGTGCTTTAATAGAATCGGCAGGCTCCCGATTCATCCTGGCGGCAGGCTGCACCGTCTCCTCCGAAACACCGGACGAAAACTTGTTCCAACTACGAAATGCCGTAACTCCGCAGACATAGGGCTCGCAACTTGGAAGATTTCTTGGAATTTGCCCTCCAACCAACAAGCTATTCTTTCTTTTCAAACTCTTGACAGGCTTGCTAAATCCATGCTCAAAAAAGATTCCGTGATAAACATTGCCTTGCTCCTAACCAGCGTATTTGTCACCTTGCTGATCATGGAATTCTTATTCCCTCGCTTTTTGCACAGGATGCCTTTGACCATGATCCCCGGTCTGGATGGAGGATTGAGAGTATTGACCCAAACATCGAAAAAAACAACCGTGCCCAAAAACTATACGGCCCTTGTTGGAGATTCCCACGCGGAAGGCAGGGGCGACTGGCTGAAAAGGGTATTGAGGGAAAGCCGGTACCGATTTACAACCCCCGACTACCACTCAGCGCATATTATTCATCGAAAAACGGGTCAGGATGTTATTACTTTCGGAACTTCCGGATCGGGCAGCCTGGGATCGTTAGTGGCCAAGCCAATCCCACGATACCTATATTTGAATTCCTTGTGGCATTTTACTCTGGAGAAGCCAAAAAGGATTTTGGTCTATTTTTATGAGGGTAACGACCTTATCGATAACATCAGGGATCTTGATACCAAGTTCAAAGTGAAATATGACATGAACCACATTTATGACCCTAAATATTTCGCGGATTTCATCACAGAAATGATTTTAAAGAATGCCCCCATATACGAACGCCAAAAAGGCGTCTTTTGGAAAAATTTCCTTTTTTCCAGGTTTGTATTGAAAGGTGTGGATAATGGCAAAAAGGAAATAAATGTGGGTATCCGCAAACTAAAAAAAGCTCTGGGCATGAACCCCACCCAAAAGACCGCCATCGCTCCACCACAAGCCAAGCCTCAAACAGCGCAGCAACCATCCACCAGCCCCGCTCCTCCTGCCAAACCGCTCGCCCCGGCAGTTGTGAATAAAGCTTTGGTGGGCGGAAAGGAAGTTGTTCTCCCAAGCAATTTACAAGCGCCGGCAGTGGAGCTAACGCCTGAGGAAATCAAAGCTACCACTTATGTCTTCGAGCAAGGGATCCTGTACTTGCAAAGGTTTTTCAAGGAAAGCTTCGTGGGGATCGTCTATTTACCCTCGCCTTTATCCTCTTACGAAATTACCTCCCCGCAGGTAAGCATCCAAAACTATTATAATCGGGGCACGGTATTCGATACGCAAAGAGTGAAAGAAAGAAGCCAGGAGGTATGCCGCAGATTGGAAGGCATTGCCAGTGAAAACCGGATGGGATTTTTGGATGCCAGGAAAGCCATCAAAAAGGGCACTGCAAAGGAGATCCTTCATGGACCGAAAGATTGGAAGCACTTAAACGAAAAAGGGTATCACGTCCTGTCGGATGCCATCATCACCACCTTTTTTGACGAAGAAGAATCCTCCGGCTTTATTGGGTGTGATTAAAGATCGTTGAGAAAAATAGAATATCGAACAAGGAACCGCAGAATTCCAAAGTTTTTCATTCAACATTCGTTATTCTGTGTTCGATATTCGACATTCAAGCTTTTAACCTCTATTTTCCACTTGCCCTTTTCCTGAAACGCGCAAATATCCAACCGCCAGTGGAGGTGTTGGTTTAAATAAAGGGATGGGTGGCTTTGTTTTTTTTGTAAGAATTAGAAAATATACCTCCTTACCCTCGGAATAAAATCATTCTGCTCCAAAGGTTTTTTAACAAAATCGTTGGCCCTCAACCTGAAAACCTCAGTTCGAGTCTCTATTTTCTCATCCGAAGTGACTATAATAACTGGAATGTTCTCTGTCTCAGGTTTCTTCTTCAATCGTTTTAAAAACTCAAAGCCATTCATGGTTGGCATGTGAACATCCAAAATAATCAGATGAGGTATAGTCCCTTCAAGGAGGGCCAAGGCGTCCTCTCCGTTTTCAGCCTCAAGCATTTCAACCCCTAAGTTATTTAGACCTAAGTTGAGCGATTTTTTCTAAAAAAAAATTCCCTTTGAGCGAAACTTCTTTGATATAATTGAAGTATCTCGAATTCAATTAAATATCAACATTTCACTCAAAGGGTTAGGATAATGAAGATCAAGAGCAAAGGCTA
>JAJDAS010000055.1 GCA_029261755.1 Nitrospinia bacterium | reverse complement strand
GCTCAGGTTCAAAGTTCCAGGGTTCAAGGCTCAAGGTTAAAAAGCGTTAAAGGCAAAGTGTTTTAAGGTTTTTTGGTTTTCGGTTTTTTCCTGCTCTTCCTAAATTCCTAAGCGTTATAAGAATTTAAAAAGAATTACTCCTTTAGATAAACCCAAAACCTTTTTACCCTGAGGAATACAGGAATCACAGGAATTTTAAATCCTTTTTTTTGTTTTACTCTTTTCTCTGCGTCTCTGCGCGATTACAAAGGTTTTGTTCTTGTTTTAATCTTTTCTCTGTTTCGCTTCCAAGCCTCCCTCTACTTTAAGAGTCGTGGATCCAAACTGAAAGACTCTGGTTTTCCAATGGCAATCTTGGTAAAATCGGGATGGAGGGGATTGATCAGGTAGTTATACTCCCCAGGCACAACGGCGGAAGGCACTTTCAAGACGGCAGTTTTCCCTTTTTCAAACCATGCGTTTCCCATCTCTTTCAATTCGGTGGGACCGGGAAATTGTCTCCAATGGGAAGGGCGGGTTTTGATCTTCACACTCTCCATTGCTACCTTGTCCGGGATATTGGCGGAGACCACCACCATCTTTGGCAGGTGGGCGGGATCCATTTGCACAATGGTTTCCACAAGAGCGAGAGACAAGGAACCCGATGTATAAACAACAGGATACCTGCCGGAATGCCATCTTGCCGCGTTGTACCTGGCTCCCTCTCCGCTAAAGGCGGTGCCGGCATACTTTTTTCGGGTCAAGCGCCAAACTGTTATCAACTGAGCATCCCATATTCAATTTGCATCAAAAGCTCTTCCACTTGTTTGACCCCCACGTCCGTATTGAGCAGGGAAATGGGCTTTTCGTTATTTAACGTCCTGTTGGATTTGCATAGCCAGGAAGAAGCCTTATGGGAATCATTATCGAAAACTTCTTCGGCGAGAGCCATGATTCGCGCCACCCTGAAAAGTCTGTCCGATTCGGCGGGAGTTAGTTTTTTCATCAGTTTCCGCCGATTAATGGTGCGTGGAGATGTTTCCAATAGGCTGGTTATGGCCAACGGTTCCAATTCGAGCTTGCCTCTCAGATGTTCCAGTGAGCTGTACGGCAGCCCCTGGCGCAGGGTGTTTCTTATGTTTGGGATATTCCACTGAACGGGTATTTTTCCTCTTTTGCCTGGAGATAGGATATCCATGGCCCTCGACATTGTTTTCGCGCTATCCATTTGCTTGCTCCTTTCTTTGCGTTTCCAGGTTCCTACTATTAGGGCATTTTACCATGCATTGCCATATGGCGCAATATTATCGCCAACTGACTTTATTGCCCTTTCCTCCGGCTTTGACTTAAAATAGCAGCAATCGTGACTGCATAAGCATTTATATTTACGGTCTTTAACCTGGAACCGTGAAACCTTGAACGTTGAACCCAAGTAGTTACAAAATAATGAAAAAAAACAAACCCTGGCAAGGGGCGCAAAAATCCGAAAAAGCATTTTGGGAATGGATCAATCAGTCCTTTTCTAAAACAACTTTTACGGAAGACGTAAAAGTTTACTTTGCCGACATCCTGGAATTAACGGAACTTCAGTTCAAAGATGTGGATACCTTTCTGGATGTGGGGTGTGGTCCCCTACCGGTCTATTTGGCCATGGATAAAGGAAAAAGGACTGCCGTGGATCCGTTGATGGATTTTTATCAGGAAAATTTTCCTTACCTGTCTGAGCTGGAAGGAGTGGAACTCCTCGCTGGAAAGATTGAAGATTGGGAGGGGAAAGAAAAATTCCACAACATTTTTATGTTCAACTGTTTGAATCATTGCGAAGATTTGGAAAGGACGGTGGGTACATTAAAGAGATTGCTTCGACCCAATGGCTACCTGATTCTTACCCAACATTGCCATACCCAGAAATGGACAAGGAATTTCTTTCGCAAAACCGGATTCATCTTCGACAGGTGCCACCCCCATCAGTTCGTAAAAGAAAATGTCACGGAACTTTTTCAGGGAGATTGTAAGCTTATCAAAGAAGCCAATATAGACCACCTGGATATGAAGAGGATCAAAGCCACCCATAAGTCCATAACCAAGAAAAGCTTCTTACAAAGAGTGTTGGGATTTTTTGACCAGCCCGACCGCTTGAGCCTTTATGTCAATGCCATGGTCGCCTTTTATTACAAAAGTAAACTGGCCGGGAAACCGCCCATCAGCAACTATCTTTTCGTATTTCAAAAGGCGGCGGATTGAACATGAAGTCACTGGATTTATTGCAAAGAAAGGCCAATAATCGATTATTACGATATTCCTATCAATGGAAATTCGCCAAACTGTTGGCTTGGATGCCCAATTCGCTGGACATAGAAACAACCAGCTATTGCTCCATGGATTGCTTTAAATGTCCGAGACGGGATATGGAAAGGCCGGAAGGTAATATGTCTTTGGACCTGTTCAAAAAAATTGTCAACGACGCCTATCCCGAAGTTTCTTTCGCCTGGCTTCACCTTTTTGGAGATCCGCTTCTGAACAAAAATTTACCGGAAATGGTTCGATACGCCAAATCGCGTCACATCGATTGCGGCATCTCCACCAACGCCGAGGCGCTGTTGGAAAAGACAGGAAAAAAGTTGTGCGAGGCTGGGCTGGATACCATCATCATCTCCCTGGACGCAATGAAAAAGGATACCTACCAAATCGTTCGTAAAGGCGGTAATTTTGAAAGAGTGATAAAAAATACGGAAAACTTTCTTGCCTTACCGGAAAGTAAGAGCGTGAGGCAGATCATTATCCAGATGATCAAATTCGATTTGAATGCAAAAGAGGTGGACCGTTTTGTGGAGAAATGGAAAGGCCCGGGAAGGAAAGTCCATATTAAAGAGGAAGAATCCTGGGCCGGTTACTACTCTGATGATGAAAAGCAAGAGGCCATGGAAAGGGCTCCTTGCCACAAGCTGTGGGAAAGGCTGACCATCGATTGGCAGGGAAACGTCTCTATTTGCTGTCGGGATTTCAAAATCCAGGAAAAGGTGGGAAATGTGGCCACTGAGTCTTTAAAATCCATCTGGAGCAATAAGAGGAT
>JAJDAS010000054.1 GCA_029261755.1 Nitrospinia bacterium | reverse complement strand
CCAACGCCATCGCCCACGCCAGTGGTCTCATCAAGAGCCGGGATATGTCGAAGATAGGGATCATTCTCGGGTTAACGGGTTTGCTGGGCGTTTATTTATTGATGTTTATTTTGAATACGGTGGGTTTTCTGTAAAAACATTTTAACCGCGAATTAACGCGAATTAACGCGAATGAAACCATAGAACCAAAAGATAAAATACAGATTATTTTTTTTGGTTTTTCTTTATTCGCGCAAATTCGCGTTCATTCGCGGTTAAAGGTCTTTGATTTGAAGGTTTTAAATTATGAAAGATGAATTCCCGGTTAATGAAGAAGGGCATGAGTCCAACTTACAGTGGCTCATTAAGACCTATTTCTCCAATCCAAAAAAGCGGATCAAATTAAAAAAAGGCGATTTTTTAATTCGCCAAAACCAGTTCAACGACCGCCTTTATATCGTTAACCGTGGTTCCCTCACCGGGACCATCAAAAGTCCGGAAGGGACCCAGGTGGAACTGTTCAAAGCCACGCCTAATCTCTTTGTGGGTGTCTACAGCTATTTTTCCAGCACCTTTCATAGCTCGGCAACGGTGACGGCTAATGAAGCCAGTGAAGTGGCCTACATCGATCAGAATCAGATTGTATGCGATCCCCAGGGCAAGGGCAGCATGTTTGAGCAATTCATGCCGGTGATAGTTAAAGACCTGTTGGATAGGCAACAACGGGCTCAAGCCATGGCCATTGATAAAGAGAGGACTTTGGAAAAACTCATCCATACGGAAAATATGGCGGTGCTTGGTCAGATGTCTGCAGGCCTTGCCCATGAGCTCAATAACGCCATCGCGGTGCTAAAAAAAAACTCACAATGGTTGTGCGAAAATTTAGAGGCTATTTTAAGAAAAAAATTCCCCGAACAACTGGAATATTACAATAGTGGCCTTGAAAAGGGGCGGAACCTATCCAGCAGGGAAGTGAGGAAGAGAGCGAAAGCCCTCAAAGAACGCTATTCTTTATCCGATGATCAAGCAAAAACCCTGGCGCAAATGGATATGCCGGTTGAAGCCTTGGGGAAATTGATCCCACTCCGGGAAGAGGGTTTGGAAAGCGGCCCCTTTTATTGGGAATTTGGGGCAACCTTTCACGATATGCTGATAGCGGCTCAACATGCGGGCCATGTGGTAAAATCGGTAAAAGATCTGGGGGCCGGACATCAAACAAGGCAGGCGGATCAGGATGTCAACCAAAGCATCCATGAGTCGCTCACCTTATTGCAAAGTCCATTGCGAAAAATAAATGTGGAGCTGTCTCTTTCTCCGCTCCCGCCAATTGGTGCCAACAAAGGGGAGTTGGTTCAAATTTGGACCAATCTCATCAACAATGCCTGTGAAAGCATGTTGAACGGCGAGACTGTAACCCCTAACTTGCTAATTACCAGTGAAACGATGAAAAGCAATATCGTTGTTGTCATTCAGGATAACGGTCCGGGCATTCCCAAGGGTATAATACCCAAAATTTTCCAACCTAACGTGACAACCAAAACCGAAGGGCTCTCCTTTGGACTCGGATTGGGACTGCCCATCGTGGAGAGGTTAGTGGACAGTTACGGTGGGAATGTTGCTTTGGATAGTTTGCCTGGTAAAACGGTGTTCAAGGTGCTAATGCCGGTGAAGGCATTTAAAGCTTTCTAAGTCAAATTTTCACCACAGAGGACACGGAGAACAGGGAGAAAACATTTTTAACGCAGAGGCCGCAGAGTACGCTGAGAAAAGATTATAAAGAAAATAAAAGAAGTATCACAAAGAGAAAAGGAGGCTATAAGAATAATTCATTTTTTGTTTTTCCTCTGCGTTCTCTGCGCCTCTGCGTTAAATTATTATATCTTTAGCTCTTGTTAAAGGAGGTTACGATGGAAAAACTAAATATTGTATGCGTTGATGATCAGCGGGAAGTTTTAGCCACATTGATGAAAAACCTGAAGCCCTTAAAAAAACATTTCAATCTCATAGATTGTGAAGCAGCCGACGAAGCGCTGGAGGTTTTGGAAGAGATTGATGAAGAAGGGGGACATACTCCCCTCATTATCTGCGACCACATTATGCCGGGAAAAAACGGAATTGATTTTTTAATCGAAATGACCAATGATCCACGATTTACAAAAACAAAAAAAATACTTTTAACCGGACTGGCAACGCACCAGGACACCATCATAGCAATAAATCAAGCAACCATTGATCAATACATAGAAAAACCATGGGATGGGAAAGATTTAATCCGAGTCATTAGCATTCTACTCACCCAATACCTAGTAGCCTCTGGTTTAGATTACCAACCTTTCCTTGAAGTCATGGATCAACCCACCCTCTATCAATTACTCCGAGAGCATGGGGCTTGAAATCAAATTTCACCAGGACACGGAGAGCACGGAGAAAGGCTAATCAAAAATATTTGAAAATTTTCAATTATTAAACCTATTTAGCCCCGGAGTACACGGAAAGACACAGAATACAAGCCTTCCCCGATATTCTTCTTTGGGCGAATCTTGGTCGCTTTTCACCAAAAAAAAGTAAATAAGGGCTTTTCCATGTCTTTCCGTGTGTTCCGTGGGCTAGTTTGTTTTACTCTTTTCCCTGCGCCTGGTTTTTCTTGTCACTCATCTCTCGTCCCTCTATCTTTTCTTTCTCTGCGTTCTTTGCGAACTCTGCGTTAAATCCTTTTGAATTTTTGCCCATATGGTTAGTATAAGGGCTTAATCATGCCGGAATAACTCAAAAAAAACCTTGACTTTTGCGCGAATTTAGGATAACTTTTACCCTGTTAGCCTTGGCGGAGCATTTCCGTTGTCAATATCCAGACCATCCAGGAACTGATAGGCCATAAAGACGTGACCACCACAGAGATTTACTCACATGTCATGACCAAGGATTACAGTAATTTGAAAAGCCCCCTGGAGAGCCTTTAATAGGGATGGAAAAATATATAGAAGTTTATATACTAAAACCAATTTGATTTTAGGTTTTTAAAATCAAATTTTGGTTGCAGTTAATGCTTAGCAATTGATTTAACCAATTTTAAAGATACCGAAAGCCAATTGCGGTGGAGCATATACCGCGAAATAGCGGTCGGGTAACTCTAGCTAGGCGTTTCGAAACGAGGATCCCAAGAATGGAATATACAATAACAACTACAGGTCTTATCTTGTGCCTCGCAGGCGTGTTTCTCGCTTGGCACAAGAAAGGAGCTGGCGTTTGGGCAACCTTTATATTCGGCTTCTCTCTAATTATGATTAGCGGAGCATTAGGTGAGCGCCTTCGTGGTTTATCAATTTCAGATAAAGGACTCACAATTGACCTATAAACCGGGCAAGTCATATCGGAGTCTCAAGATAACTCATTAAGCGACCTTAGAGCGGAACTATTTTCCACTGTTTCGAAAAACCTTTCTGTTATCGAATCGATTCGCTCAGAGGTTGCAAGCCTTACACGTCAAGTTGCAGCTATTGGAGATCGTGGAAACACGACTGAAAATCACGTAACTGAAATATATAAAATCGAGGAGAGACTCAGTTCTTCCAAGAACGACATAAAATCGATTCAGCAGACTTTAGATTGGGCTCAAGTGAGTATCGAACTAAATACCTCTTTGACCAATTCGCAAGCTATTAACGCCGCCCTTACCAATGCGGGTATCAATATAGACAAAACATATGGAAATGATAAGCCGAAGAAATTTGTTCTGGCGTTCGGACCAAATGTTCGTGTCGGAAACATTCAACTTCTACTTCAAATTCTTGAGAGTGAAGGACTTCAGGCAATCCGATATGCTTCAGGCTCAATACATGATAGGAGGGTGTACATCGGAAGTTATGCGGAGTCAGTGGCTGTTCTTGACGCTCAGTTGAAAATGCGTCTTTTAGATACATCGCTATCGGAAAGTGTTCTTATTGCTCTGGTTACTACAAGGATGAAAGAGGATGAATCGTGACATCGCCTAACAAGGCAAATGCACTTGGACAACCAAAAGCTGCGTCGCTCATTCCTCGCTTGCACCTTTTGACTGCTGGCAAATTGCGATGTTATGTTTTTAACATTTTAAAATAGGGCCGGTGTCAAACCTTGAATCTTGCATTAAGAAAATCGAATCGCTTTTTAAACTTGCGGTTTTAAGGAATTAAAAGTTGCATAAAAAAGGTGTGCTCTCAATAACCTCCATGAACTGCGTTCATAACGAAGGATGAAAGTCCGTACAAGCGACCAATGATAATAAATGACCCCGAAAGCAAATAACGGCGAAGCCTAATGACTTTCTTGCAAAGTTGAGGGCAGCCTTTTTTTCAGCCCTTTTGTATTAGCTCATGAGAATGGGCTTTTTTTTTGCTTGTGGTAGTTCCAGTCCAACCTATTTTAAAAAAGATGCGTCAATGCTATAATTTTCAACCATGAGAACAATACTGACAACTCTTCCAAAAAACAAAACAGGCGGACTGAAAAAAGTCGTCTCGATTATCCGTGGTTCTTGATTTCAAATTTGGATACATTTCTTACGGAAAGGAAAAATAAATGTATGAGCATGTGACTATTGACCCAAAGGTGTGTAATGGGAAACCTGTAATCAGAAATACACGTATTCCAGTTACTGTTATTTTAGATCAATTGGCCGAAAATGGTTCCGTGGAAGGTGTACTTCAAAAGTATCCTGAGCTTACTTTTGACCAAGTGACGGCAGCACTCGATTATTGTCACTCTGTAATCGAACATACGGAATTTGAGCCAAAAGCTGCTTAGGAAGATGACATCATGCTACTTTTTACTGACCAAATGATTGATATGGACGTAATTGTGGCTTTAAGAGCGGCTGGTTATGATGTTGAATCTGCAACAGAAAAGGGTATGGCCCGAGCAGATGATCTTGAAATATTGGAGTACTGTAAGAGCAACCAAAGAACTCTGATTACATTAGATGAGCATTTCGGTGATTGGACAGTCGCAAAACTAAAAGATCATGCGGGCGTTATTCGACTCAAAGTTCATCCAACTAGCAGTTCAATGATTAAGGATGCTCTATTTCCGTTTCTTGAACAAAATACAAATCGTGATTTTAGTAATATTTTAGCCATTGTCAAGAAAAGCGGAATCCGCTGGATTCGTACCGCATAATAGGTACAACAGCATAACCCAATATGCAAAATATTCAAGAAATGCACGGTGAAGGAATTAAAAGTTGCATAAAAAAGGTGTGCTTTCAATAACCTCCATGAACTGCGTTCACAACGAAGGATGAAAGTCCGCGCAAGCGACCAATGAAAATAAATGAAGGCGAAGCCTAATGACTTTTTTGGAAAGTTGAGGATAGCCTGTTTCCAAGCCCGTTTGTAGTAGCCCATGAGAATGGGCTTTTTTTTTGCTTTTGGTAGTTTCAGCACAGCCTATTTTAAAAAACATGTGTCAATGCTATAATTCTCAACACTAAACACAAGACTTTGCGGTAGAGTATAAAAGCCTTGACTTGGTATCCACTAAGATGCATGCTAATTGAAAAAACACAAAAGGAGTTTGTATCATGCAAAGCACAATTAATATAAATAACCTTTCGAGAGAAGAAAAATTGAAGGTGATGGAGGAGATTTGGGAGGACCTGTCAAGAGATGAGGAAGAAGTTGAATCCCCAAATTGGCATCAGGAAGCTCTTAAAGAAACAGAGCGCCGCCTAAGTTCAGGCCAAGAGAAGATTGTGGACTGGCAAGTTGCAAAAAAGGAACTTAGAGAGCGATTCGAATGAGAATCAAAATACTCTCTTCAGCTCTGGAAGATTTATCTGAGGGACGATTATTTTTCGAAAAACAAGGAGAAGGAATCGGAGAATATTTCTTTGATTCATTGTTTCAGATATTGACTCATTGATTCTTTATGGAGGGATCCACCCAAAGGTTTTCGGTTATCATCGTATGCTGGCCAAGAGATTTCCTTACGGCATCTATTACCTGCTGGAAGAGAGTACTATAGTTGTAGTTTGGAGAGTTCTTGACTTGCGTAGTGATCCTACTAAAATCGAACAGGCATTGAAACCAGGGCGAACAAGCAGTTCAACGTGATCCCTACCAGTTTCCCATGTTCTTAATCACCGACTTTTACGAAATGGGAAATCATCATATTTCCCCCCTAAATTTTCCTTGCAGGCTTCCTTGCCTCATATAACTTCCTATTTTTTTTGCCCCTTGCCCCTCCCTTCTTCCTGACTTAATAGCCTGTTTTATCAAG
>JAJDAS010000053.1 GCA_029261755.1 Nitrospinia bacterium | reverse complement strand
TTCTGGGAGTCAAGGTTGGGGGCATGAAAATCTTACCCACAAATTTGTCGCACACCCTTTGGGCTTGATCTTATTGATTTCTCCTTCCAGAGTTTCGTTCTTTTTGCGAATTTGGCCTACTTCCAGAACGATCTGCGATTTAACCTTTTCAAAATCCCTTATATCTTCCGCTTTTTCCAGTGATTCCGCGCATTCTCCCACATGTTCCATGAATTCGGAGTTCCTCTCCGCCACCTCCTGAAGGGTTTTCACCAGGGAAATGATGATCAATTTCAGTTTTTCCCGTTCCTTGGAATAAAGGAACATCTCTTGTTGCTTGGAAAAGAAAAAGTTTTTTATACTCACCGCCAGATCTTTTAATATCCATGGGTCACTGGTTCGGTTTTGTGGATCCACTGCCTTTTGAATCCGCCTTTCCAAAACGGAGTTTTTATCCACCAAAAGCAGCAGGCCGTCCATGAGGGTTTGTATCACATCCTGGTAGAGATCGCTGCTTTTATCCTCCTGGAAGGTTTTCCTCTTCATCACCTGGTGCGCCGTTTTTTCGAACCCGGAAAACTCCTTCACCTCCTTGATCTTCGGCAATTGGTCCATCAAAGAGTTCACCTGTTGGCTTACCTCATCCTGCGCGGATGGACTCCTCAACATTTTCAAGAACTTCAGCAAAAGCTCCTTCAAGCGTTCCGAAAGCTCCAACTCTTTCCTAAGAGCGGTGTTTAATTCGGCTTGGCGAGCAGAGGAAGCGGCATCCAATTCCTTTGAAGATGCCCCTGTGGGTGCCTTATCTTCCTTGCGTCTACCTCCTTCTTCTTCGGTTGGAGTGGAGGATTCCACATCAAGGACGATGCGCCTGTAACTTTTCTTGAGGTCGAGGATTTCCTCTTGCGAGCTAGCCCTCTTGATCTTGTCCGAGAGAGCCAGCATTTTGTCCTTGGCCGATTTCTTCGGCATGTAGGTAGAGAGGTATTTCAGAACCAGGGACAGAAATTCCGTGAGGGCAATGGCCGCTTCTCTGTAAGGGTTATGGTTCATTGGTTGTTAGTTGCAAGTTAATTTTTTGACAGGATGAACAGGATTGATCTTTTGGGCCAAAACAATAATCTTGTTTATCCTGTCTAAAATTCTCTGAAATTTAAAATATCTTTGGAGATCGCCTCCCGTGAATCCACAAGTTTCGCACCCGCTTTCTTCATTTCATTCATGGCCTTGGCGCTGTCACCGGGCTTCAGGTCCACCCCATTGATCCCATCGGATAGTACAAATACCTCGAAACCGTTTTTCAAGGCATCCAGCACTGTTGCCCGGACGCAGTAATCGGTGGCCAATCCTCCCACGAAGAGGGTGGAAATGGATTTTTCTTTCAGGAGCCGTAGTAGGTCTTCATTTTCAAATCCGGAATAGCCGTCCTTTTCCCTTTCGTCCCCACTTGGAATGATGATATCCCTGGAGAAGTCCAGGTTGATGAAGGGATGAAAATTGGCGCCTTCTGTTTCCTGTACGCAATGCACAGGCCAAGCTCCACCGTTTTCCCGGAAAGAGGAATGGTCACCGGGATGCCAATCTATAGTGGCGAAAACCGGGATTCCCTTCTCTCTGCATTTTTCAATAACGCAATTGAGAGGGGTTATGATTTTGTCTGCGTTGTTTACCGCCAGGGCGCCGCCTAGGAAAAAGTCGTTTTGAACATCCACTAGAAGTAGTGCGGTTTTACGCGTCATAAGAATGTATATTTTAGGAATGAGGAATATTAAAAAAAACTACCATCAATCTAAAATCTTAAATCAAAAATCTTAAATGTGTTTTCATCAGTTCCCCGTTCCCTGATATTTCCCCATACCCTTTTTCCAGAAAAAGAGGCTTCCCGAAAAAACAACCACACCCACCAAGGGCGTTAGATATTGAAGAAGCGGATGCATTAAAGTGTCGCCGGACTTGTTCAAAAAGTAGGTGGAAGGGTAGTAGTTCACAAAGGCCAGGGGGAAAATAAAAGTCAGAAAAAACTGGACGGCCCCGTTGTAAATGGAAATGGGGTAATAAATGCATTCCTTGGAACTGTACACCACGGTATGCACCAGGGACCTGTTCCTAATGGTCCAGAATGCAGCAGCAGCCACAAAAACCCGTATGCCTCCCAATATCAGCACCGCCCCCACAATAACCGTCGGCAACATGAGGAGCTTCCCAAGGGTCCACTCAATCCCGGAAAGCCTGGAACCGAAAATCAATGCGGTTGCGCCGATAAAAAAATTGGAAACGGAGGAGATTTCAAAGCGGGAGCAAAGAATTTGAGCCAAGGGGTTCAGGGGCCGGATGAGGACGCGGTCGAAATTTCCCTGGATGGTAAACTCCTCAAAGGTATTCAACGAATTGAAAATTAAGGCGGTGATGCCCTGAGAAAAAATCAGGAGTCCATAGAGGAAGGCCATCTCCCCCAAGGTCCAGCCGGAAATAGTCTTGAACCTATGGACGACGGTTAAGATGACGCCGATCTGCCCGGCGTAGTAAAAAAGGATGGCCAGGGAGAAAAAGAGAAAGGTGGCCTTGTACTCCATCCTCGCCTTCAATGTTGCTACGATGAGTTTCCAGTAAACCATTTTTAAAATCAGTGACAAGTGACAAGTAACGAGTGACAAGAAAAACCCGGAGGATCTCGCTAATGCGTATACGTGTGAGCTAGATATTTACATGTTCACTCAGAAAATTCAAGCTAAAACGTTTTTGTCGCACAAAAAATTAAAACAACAATAAATTTAACGCAGAGACGCAGAGAACGCGGAGAAAAAAATAGCTTATGGCTTGACCCGATTAAATAGATACGTTTTTATGGTCTTGTCGCGTTGTTGCCCAGTTAAAAAGATACTATAATAGCCCTAACAACTATATTAGAAATTGATTGGGGGCTTTCTC
>JAJDAS010000052.1 GCA_029261755.1 Nitrospinia bacterium | reverse complement strand
CTGATATGTCCATAGGAAGGCTCCCGGCACGAACTTCCCGGGAAGCAAAGATCATGGTGGACAAAATCATTAATTATTCCGGAGGGCTTAGCAGCAGCGCGGATTGGAAAAACAAGGTGCTCTTTATTAATGGTGGGTACGATGCTGAAGATGAGAAGTTTTTTGACGCCTCTTCCGAGGCATTGATCAGTGATTATTTAAGTGATGAACATGAAGCCCTGCGGATTTATAACAAGCCTTCCGCAGAAGCCTTGTCTGCTTACCAGGGTAGCACCAGTGAAATAGCGGACCGGCTAAATAACGGCGTTGGCCTGGTGAATTTCCTGGGGCATGCTGCTACGGGGACCTGGGACCTCATGTTTAAGTCCAAGGATATCACACAGCTAAGCAATGGAAACCGGCTGCCTTTTATTTTGGGCATGTCCTGCAATACCGGAGATTTCGCTAATAAAATAACGGCAACAACCCCACACATACTCTATGACTATTCCCCATCCCTTTTGGTTCAATCTGAGGCTGGGGACGGATTTGGGGAGTTATTTATGAAGAAGGAAAATGGCGGAGCCATAGCCTTCTGGGGTGCCACAGCCCAAGCGTTGATCTATGGTGATTCCTACCTGGATGATGAACTCTTCCGAGTCCTGTTCAAAGAAAAACCAGGGTCTATCGGTAGGGCCATAGCGCTTGCTGAAGAGCGTGTTCTGGCAAAACATCCTGCCTATAGAGATTTGATTTATACCTTTGTACTTCTTGGTGATCCTTCCTTGGATTTGGCCCTGGACAAGTAACAGCTATAATGAAGGAAGATTTCGGACAAAAAAAATGGCGGGTACCCCGGAAAGGGATACCCGCCACATTTGCATATTTTTCAGCCGCCCTTAAAGAGTCAATCGATTCTTTCATTTTCCATTTCGGAAATCCAGCCTGTTGTTCCACTGTCCAGTTTGATCTTATAAAAACTCTCCTTGGAGCTTTCTTCCTGAAAAAGCTCCAGGATGGGATGCATGCCTACCGCTAAAACCTTTGTGAGGACCGGGGATGTTGCGGAGTGGGTTTCGTATAAGTTCAAAAACTTTTTTTTCACCTCTATTGCCCCAATATTTTCCGTTTTCTTACCTGACTCCAACTCAGGTGCAGTGGTGGCTGGCTCCTCTTCCTCGGAAGCAGAAGCATTTATATCCGGTTTTCCCACGTCCAAAGTCGGCTCTGTTTCTGCCACCTTTTCGTTTCTTTGTGAAACCAAACTGTTTCCCCTTTCCCTCTCCGCGATCCTGATACTTTCCAAAAGCATTCTTGCGCGTTCCTTTTCACCCAAGGTTGCGAAAAGCTCCAGGGATTTATTGTAAAACTGGAGGGACATATCGTAATTTTGGAGATGGTCATAAACCTTTCCAATATTGTAACAAACCGTGGCCAGGCCGAAGCGGTTTTTAAGTTCCAGGCTAATTTCAAAAGATTTATTCAAATGCTCAAAGGCTTCATCGTATTTGCCCTGGTCGCTGAAGATTTTTCCCATGGAGTTTAATATAGCCGCCACAGCAACATTATTTCCCAATTCCTGGTTGGCAACCAATGCTTGGCGAAAAAAATCAAGAGCTTCTTCGTCTTTGCCCAGAAGTCCGTTCGCCAACCCCAAAACGTTTAGGTTATTGGCGGCACACGGCTTTTGCTCGTTTTGCTTACATATTTCCAAGGATTGGTTTAAGAGTGGAATAGCCTCTTCCGCTTTGCCTTCCTGGAAAAGTTTGGCCCCCTCTTGATGGTAGGCGATAGCCTGTTCCATCTGGGCTGGTTCCTCCCGGTTTAAAAAGGATGCGCAACCCTGGACGCATAAAGCAATCAGCAGGATGCAACTCAGCCTATTTTTTTTCCAAATACGATGGGATTGCATGGGTTTTGGTTGAAAGTGGAAGGGGTTCAGAAACGATTTAGGAGTATACCATATCACATCAAAACGAATCCAAATCTTGGATCAATCGGGTAAAATATTAGCTGAAAATTCCGGGAGGGTCTTTGGGAAGCGAAAAGTCGGGAAGAGAGCCTTCCCGAAAAAGGACAAAAAAAACCGGACGACTAAAAAATTAATGGTTGAAAAGCACTATATTCCACCTTACAGGAAAAAAGCCAAGGCGAAGCCACCTGTGAGTTCAGGAATTTTCCATTGATTCTTTTTTTTAGACGTCCGGACATAGGGGAAGCCATCCCCATTGCCCGTAATATAGCATAGCCTTTTTTGACTGTCAAACCGATCCGAGATCAAGTTGTTGATTTGACAAAATAAGAAAAAAAGGTTTTTTAAATAAGAAAAAAAAGGAGGGAAATACGATTATTCTTGTTATTTATTAGGTAGTTAGGACGGTTCAAGAAAAAGCGGTTTTTCCCAAAGGAACCCTTGAAGCCAAAAAAAAGCGATGAAAACTGGATTTTAGCGTTCCTCCCATATCTTGTATGCTAACATTCAAAAAACACCAAAATAGGTCAATATTTAGATTTGCCCCTGACTCCGGGGAATAGTGAAAAAAAATTATTTTTTTTAATATTTTTTTAGGAAAAAACTCAGGTTGTCAGGTTCAGGGTTCAAGCTTGGCCACCTTATGTCCTTTGCATTCCATCTTCCACACTTCGTCCTTCGTCCCTCTATCTTTGTTCTTCCCAAGCCTCATTTCCCGCCTTGAAGTAGTCTCAAAAGGGATTTGGTTTCCGGGCTATTGGGGTCAATGCTGAAGGCCTTTTGCAAAGCCGCCAGTGCTTTGAAAAGATTACCCTCTTTGAAAAGGGCCTTTGCA
>JAJDAS010000051.1 GCA_029261755.1 Nitrospinia bacterium | reverse complement strand
GATGACGATGAAGTCAGATGAAACAGCAATATAACGTATCTATTTAATCGGGTCAAGCCATAGTGGTTAAAAAAAAATTTTTAGGGAGAAAAAAATGTTGCAAAATTACACGGCTAAATACACAAAAATCGATTCCGGGTATATGGGCCAGCTGATCGAATGGCCGGAAGTGGTTACGGAAGGAAAAGACATTGAAGAGTGCCGCCAAATGCTAAGAGATGCCCTTAATGAAATGGTTTTGGCATACCAGCAACAAAAAATGGAAATCCCAATAGGGAACTGTTTGATCGAACAGGTTCCGGTTGAGGTGGAAAGTGTCTGTTAAACGGCGTGATCTGATTCGATATTTTGAAAAGAATGGTTTTTCTCATTTAAGGGAAGGAGGTAACCATACGATTTACATGAACAACGTAAAAACTATTCCCATCAAAAGACATCGAACTTTTGATAGAATCACGGCAAATGAATTATGCAAACAAGCAGGCCTCCCACCCAAATTTTAAATTCGAAACCGCTTTACGCAAATTGTCCATCCTGTTACTCTGTCTAATGATTTTGTTTCATAGTTTTCATACTTATCATTAATTACAGAAAAAACCATGGCCCCTCCAAAAGCATTAATCGAATTGATTGAACGGTTCGACCGAAATATCGACGCCTACAAATCCGGCTCCTACAACGAAACCCAGGTGAGGCGGGAGTTCATCGACCCCTTTTTTACGCTGCTGGGGTGGGACATGGACAACACCCAGGGGTATGCCGAGGCGTACAAAGACGTGGTGCACGAAGATGCCATCAAGATAGGCGGCTCCACCAAGGCCCCGGATTACTGCTTTCGTGTGGGCGGCACCCGCAAATTCTTCCTGGAGGCCAAGAAGCCCCAGGTGAATATCAAAGATGACGTAAGCCCCGCCTTTCAACTTAGACGATACGCATGGTCCGGGAAGCTTCCCTTGAGCATCCTCACCGATTTTGAGGAGTTCGCCGTTTACGATTGTCGCATGAGGCCCGTGAAGACCGACAAGGTCACCAAGGGCCGCACCCTTTATCTCAATTACAAGGAATACCCCCAAAGATGGGAGGAGATCGCCTCCGTTTTCTCCCGCGACGCGGTTCTCAAGGGTTCCTTCGACAAATACGCAGAGTCCGCCAAGGCCAAAAAGGGCACTGCCGAAGTGGACGTCTCTTTCCTCAGGGATATCGAATCCTGGCGAGAAAATCTTGCCAGAAACCTGGCCCTTCGCAATCCCAACCTCACCCAGCGCGAACTAAATTTCGCCGTGCAGCGCATCATCGACCGCATCATCTTCCTTCGCATAGGAGAAGACAGGGGAATTGAAAACTATGGAAGGCTCATGGCCCTCCAAAACGGGTCCGACGTCTACCAGAGGTTGTGCGGACTCTTCCGGGAGGCGGACAACCGATACAACTCCGGCCTGTTCCATTTTCAGGAAGAAAAGGGGAGGCCCGCCCCGGATCAGCTGACCCTGAATCTTGCAGTGGACGATAAGGTCCTGAAGGATATCTTCAAAAGCTTCTATTACCCGGAAAGTCCCTATGAGTTTTCCGTGCTTCCCGCAGATATTCTCGGCCAGGTGTACGAACAGTTTCTGGGCAAGGTGATCCGACTCACCTCCGGCCACCGCGCCCTGGTGGAGGACAAGCCGGAGGTGAAAAAGGCGGGGGGCGTCTTCTATACTCCCACCTACATTGTGGATTACATTGTGGAGCAAACCGTGGGTAAGCTGCTGGAGGGAAAGAAGCCCGGTCCCAGGGGCAGCGCCAGCAAGATCAAGATCCTGGACCCCGCCTGCGGGTCCGGTTCTTTTCTAATCGGCGCGTACCAGCACCTGCTGGACTGGCATCGGGACTGCTATCTGAAGGCTGGCCCGCAAAAACACAAAAAGGAGATTTACCAGGGCCAGGGCAGGGAATGGCGTCTCACCACCGCCGAGAGAAAGCGCATCCTCCTCAATAATATTTACGGGGTGGATATCGATTCCCAGGCCGTGGAGACCACCAAGCTCTCCCTGTTTCTGAAGGTTTTGGAAGGGGAGTCGGGCGAAACCCTAACCAAGCAGTGGAAATTGCTCCATGAGCGCGCCCTGCCGGACCTGGGGAACAACATCAAATGCGGCAATTCCCTCATCGGCCCGGATTTCTACGATGGCAAGCAACTGGGTCTTTTTGGAGAAGAGGAAAGGCATCGGGTGAATGTATTCGATTGGGACGCGGAGTTCCCGGAAATCATGGAGTCGGGTGGGTTTGATGTGCTGATTGGGAATCCGCCGTATGGGATGGTGCAGGATTCAATATTTTTGCCTTACATTGAATCCAAGTTTCAAACGATCGAAGGTCGTTATGAAATTTATGAACTGTTTATAGAAAAAGGGCTTTCATTATGTCCCCAAAAAGGTTTGCTCAGTTTTATTGTGCCAAATACACTTTTGACTAATCTCTATACAAGGAATTTGCGTAGATTTTTAAAAGAAAATACTCATATCAAGCAAATTGTGAATTTTGGGATGGATGTATTTTCGGACCCAACCGTACATACATGCATTTTACTACTAGAATTACATAGCTCAAATAATGGAAAAGTATATATTAGAAAGCAAGTTTTAGAAAAATCTGCGCTTAACGGCAAATTTGACTATCAAGTTTTGCAGAAAGAATTGGGGAATAATGAAAACTCTACCTTTGATGTATTTCTTGACCCTCAACTGAAGAGTATTTCAGATAAAATGAGTTCTAATTCCAGGCTACTTGGAGACCTGTGCTATATTCGCCAGTGTATTAAAACGGGTAATGACAAAGAATATGTCAAATGTATCGATAAAGAGCCTTCAGACCCGTGGAAGCCAACTCTTCAGGGAAGAGGAATGGAACGATATAAAATTAAACGGAAAGATTTGTATCTAAAATATGGAAAGTGGCTTGCGAGGAATTGGAAAAACAAAACCTTTTATGAGACACCTAAAATAGCAGTTCGTGAGACAGGATCTATAATAAATGCAACCTTGGACGTTGAAAATCGTTATTTTTTAAGTTCTCTTTATTCTGTTTACTTTAAAGAACAAAACAGCATTTCCAACCTATTGTATATTCTTGGAATTCTTAATTCGCGCATTGCTACTTTTTTCATGCACTTAATTGCATTAGGCGTAACTAAAGGGGCATTTACAAAAATAAGGACTAATCAGCTTGCACGACTTCCAATTCCAAAAATCGCCCCCTCCAACCCCGCCGACAAATCCCGCCACGAACGTATGGTCTCTCTGGTGGATCAAATGTTGGAGTTGAACAAGCAGTTTGCAAGGTCCAAAACGTCCCACGACCAGACGGTGCTGAAACGTCAAATCGACGCCACGGACCGCCAGATCGACCAATTGGTTTACGAACTTTACGGATTAACGAAGGAAGAGATCAAGATTGTGGAGGAATCCAAAAAATGAAAAATAACAAATTCCAAATAATAGTTAACCACTAATAGGCGCTAATTAACGCTAATAAAGTGGTTTAAGGTTTTACAGAAAGGCATTTATTATTTAGTCTTCCCGCAATATCCCACCTATACTGGAAATTGTGGGAGAGAGTTTTACGGGAATATTCCCGTCTAATCAGAGCTAAGCAATGAAAATTTTATATAGAGCACTAAGGCCAGAAGAAATCGATGCTGGCGGAATTCTCATCCCTAAAAAACGGGCACCCTTTCTGGGGCCATTAAGATGTGGATTTCAAACGGGTGATTGTATCGGAATGAATGAGAGACATGCAGTTATAGACCATCAAACAAAAGGCATGATTCCAACCAGAGGAGTTTCAACAACCACGTCAAAGCAGATAGCTTTTGAGAAATATTCAAAAAAACATGGTGTGGTTACCCTAATAGACAGAACAAAGTTAAAATATTTTGGAATTAAAGAATTTATCGTTAAAGAAATTTTGCATTCATCACAAATACTCAATCCTAATGATGATGAAATTATATTGGTTTATGAAAAAGACGGCGCACTTCCCAAAGAAATAATTATAAAAGTTATTGATATAAATGCTTAACCATGTCATGCGCCCGATCCTAAAAACCCGCAGTTTTTGGTCCATATAATGTCCCGCGTTATGTTTAAATATGAAATACGAAAAACCTCAAAAAAAGAATCCAAATGAGCTTGTCATAAAGCAACATATTTTCCCCTCAAAAAGTATTAGACGTTTTGTACAGAATAACGGAACCGTAAATGTGAAACTGGTCAAACAAAACAAAGTCATTAAATTGCCCCCTGATGATAAGTTGTTTTGCGCAAAAAGATCATGGGATCAACGCGCAGAAACTGGGTATATGAAGGAAATTGAAGATAAATTTCAAACTTTAGCTTCAAAGATAGTTACTAATAAAATTAAGAACATTGGAGAATCAGAAAATAGGACAGTATCAGAATTTTTTGCTTTATGGGAACTTAGATTCTACAAAAATTTGAATCCAATAGATGATACTGAACTAAAAGAAATTCTTCCTGGGAAATCGTACACAAAAAATGAAGAAGAAATTCTTGAAAAAAGTAATATGGTCTTTGCAAAGGCCTCTGCGAGAGACAAAGTTTCTATCCCAAGCAGGTTCATGAATAGCCAAAGTATTCAAATGGGTATTTATGAAAGAATCGCGCAGATGGGATATCTTAAATGGGGAATTGTCAGCTCACATGAAGGAGAGTTTATTGTCCCAGATAATTTTTCCAATAATGCTATTCTTCCGGTTTCTCCAAACATTATTTTGTTATGGGATTCGAATAATTTGGTTATTCGTAGAAGCGAAGTGATTAAAGTAAACCAGTTAGCTATTTCATGTAGCAAAACGTTCTATTTTGCGAAAGAATTATCAAGTTGCCCAGTATGAAATAAATTGATAATGAGTTGCCCCAAATATATTATTGGTATAGATTATTTGTATAATTAAAAGAAAATAACAAAACATATATCACTATCACATCCTAATTTTAAAAGGAGATTTTACTTATGTGTGAGTTAAAGTTGGTATCCCCCGGCGAGCGCCAAATAAAGCCTATAGTTGAGGCAGCATTAAGCAATGAACTGCGGCTTATTGAAGCCGGCATTCATCGTACAGAAACTAATCTCAAAATTTTTGAAAAAAAATATGATATGAATACCAATGAGTTTGTTTCTAAGTATGAGAATGACAAGATTGAAGAAACCATGGAGTATATTGAATGGATTGGTGAGTCTAAAATGTTGGAAAGATTAATTGAAAAATCAAATACTTTAAAGAGTATACGATTTGAAAATTGAAGATTACTTTAAAGAAATTCAATCAATTATTGATTTGTGTTATGTCGTTTGTGTATTCCGGTGACATTGACCACCGATTCCGGTTTTTACTGACCAGCCATTCCGGTTTTTATTGACCACCGATTCCGGCGGAGTTTGACCACCCAACCGGAGCGAAGCGAAGCCCTCCCTCGATTATTAAACAGTCAT